>JBQTJL010000051.1:0-11246 GCA_052387135.1 Methanobacteriota archaeon
CCGCCTCCGAGCGGCCTCGGCCGCATCGCCGTGGGACGGCTTCGACGCCGAACTCGCCCGCGCGCGGACGATCCCCGAGCCGTGCGCTTCGACCGCGGCTGCGTACGCGTCGATCACGCGGGCAAGGTCGGACGCGAGCGGCTCGGGGATCGTCCGCGCGCGGGCGAGTTCGGCGTCGAAGCCGTCCCACGGCGATGCGGCCGAGGCCGCTCGGAGGCGGAGGATCGCTTCGTCGAGGCGCGGCGGCGTGTCGTCCTCCGGCGGAGCGAAGTCGTCCGTTCCAGCGACGGCGCGGAGGACCTCCGACGCGCTCGGCGGCCGGGAGGGATCCTTCGCCGCCCTCGCAAGAAGCTCCGCGAGCGTCGGTCGCGGGATGGCGAGCCCCGCATCGGCGGGTTCCGTTCCCCCACTGCTGGACTCCGGAACGAGAGAAACGGTTCTCCCCGCCGATGCGGTCGCCTGTTCATCGTCAAGGTCGAAAGCGTGGGCGGTCGCCGCAAAGGGCGAGCTCAGGCTGACCGTTATGATAAGAACGATAGCGGCTCCCTTGCCAGGGGGTCCCCTGGTGGTGGGGAGCTTCATGACGCGCCTGCCCACACCATGCCTCCGGAGCTTTCCAGCAGTGATTCCTACCAGCAGTAGGGTGATTCGCGAGACTTTTCACGGACCATAAGGTTTTTGGCGAGATCTGCTTCGGGGCGCCGGCGTCCTTTCATATGATGTCGGCAGGGCGCTTCCAGATACGGAGCCCGGAAAAGCCTTAAGCCGGAAGAATGGGTTCCCGGAATGCCCACTGTGTGGGAGGCTTGGAACATCATGAGAGCCCTGACTGTAGCAAGCGCACTGCTCGTTCTGGTGCCAGCGGTGGTCGTCGTCGCGCCCCTTGGCGCGTCGCACACCCCGCCCGGCGGACACCCCAAGAATTGCCAGATCCCGTTCTTCGATGACGTGGCCGAAACGGTCCGCACGCCGAACCTCCACGTCCTTCTCAAGAACCCGGACATCCACGCCGGCATCGACGCCGGCTTCGTCCCGGCGAGCGGCCGGTTCTACGCCCAGTTCGAACCGACGGGCGGGGACGCCGGGCTTGTCGACAAGATCGCGTTCTTCTTCGGCGTCGGCGTGCCCGGCGACGGCGTCTGCCCGGTGACGGCGGCCGCCCTGCAGCACTACCGCACGGACGACGTGAAGGAAGACGGGTTCATGATCCCGATCAACACGAAGAACGTGCCCGACAACTTTTACCGCGCGGGCATCAACGCGTACACCTGCGAGTCGCGCCTCGACGGCGTCTCGAACGACGACGACGGCCGCCAGTGCCAAGGCCAGCTCCTCTACTCGGTGATCGTCGACGCGCAGGTCCTGAACGGCGCGACGACGCTCGGCACGGCCGCGGGCCCGATCGGTCCGTTCCCGCTCGTGATCCCGGGCGACGGGAGCCACTTGACCGACCTCAGCGAGTACGCCCAATCGGAGTGGGGCACGATCTCGGCTGCGGGCAAGCTCACGGTCGACTTCGGCGAGCCGCTCACAGCGATGCCGACGGTCACCCGCGCCGGCGTCGGCGCGGCCACTTGCGTCGCGTACGACGCGCCGGACCGTGACAACGACGCGATCCCCGAGTTCACGCGCGACGAGTTCGCGTGGGGCTCCCTGGGCACGGTCGACGGCTCCTGCGTCTACAACCCGGCGCTCTACACGTACGACAACGACGGGGACGACGCGAACAACGACGGTATCAAGGACGGCAGCAACCCGCCGGTCGCCGCCACCCCGCAGGTCGTGCACCCCGCGATCACGGCCGGCACGAGCTTCACGATATCGGCGACGGACACGACGGGCATCTCGGCGACCCGGACCGTCGTCGTGGGCGCGGGCCAGTCCTAGACCGCTTCGGCCCCGGGGCGACCGCCCCGGGGCTTCCTTTTCTATTCCTATTGCTCATTCATGAGAATATTTAAGTGGTCCCAGCCCGACGGGGACCCAGGAGGCCTGGCGTGCCCGCTGCGTGGAGAGTCGTTCCGCTTCTTCTCCTAGCGGCAGGCCTTTCCGTGCCTCCCGCGGCCGCGACCCACGGGAACACGTGGGCGAACGTGAACGACGGCAACTCCGCGAACGCGGACCCGTGGTTCTGGTGGCCGGACGTGTTCCACTTGGGTCGCGACGTGCCTCGGGAGCCGAACACGCCGTCGGACTATCGCATCCACGTTACCACGCAGCGCGTGCGCGAGAACGCGTCCGGGCTGGTCGCGATCCGCCCCGACGACGAGCCCTGCGGCACGCCGCCCGCCGCCTACGCGCCCGGCTGCGTCACGACGTACTCTCTTGCGGAGCGTCTCCCCGTCACTCCGAACACGACGGTCCTTGCGCCGATCCTCACCGCGGCCTCGGGTCGCACGCCCGCCGGCGCGCGGCCGGCGGTCGGGGTCGCGCCGTCCGGTCTCACCGGCACACCGGGCGAGGGCGACGTGCGGTCGGGCCCGTTCTCGGTGAACACCACCTGCGCGCTCCGCACGCTGGACGCGGACGGGAACCCCGTCTGCTTCGGGCGGAAGGACTCCCTCTCGACCCGCGTGCTCTCGACGGACGGGAATCGCGACAACATCACGGACGGGGACGAGCGGACCGAGGGGCTTTGGTTCGACGCCCGGCTCTCGTACGGCGTCGCGGTCGCGTTCAACTCGGTCAACTACCTGCTCCAAGAGGTGCCGGTCCCGAACTACCTCGGCGAGTTCGCGAGCGCGACGTATCTCATCGACACGAAGACCGTGCCGCACGGGCACGACGACCCGCACGCGGCGCTCTTCCAGGGGAACCGCGGGATCACCGTGAACCGGACGGATCCGCTGCTCGGCGGCACCGTGCATCCCACGGGCTCGTACAACCGCGACCGGCTGCCCCCGCTCGCCCTCCTTGCGAACTCGACGCCGGTCGCAAGCCCCGGCGTGACGCTCGTGCCCGTGGTCGACCTCGGCTACTGGCGCGAGCTCCTTCCCACATACAAGGCGACCCCGCTGTTTTCGGGCGACCACACGCGCGAGCTCGATTACGTCGCGTCCGACCTCACCGAAGGCTTCTTCGACGGAGCGGGCCTTGCCCGGGGCGATTCCGGCGCGTTCTACGCGCGGAGCGTCCCTCGGGACGCGATCGACGGCAGCGGGCGCCGCATCCTCGGCACGTCCCCGGACGACTACCTTTCGACCGGGTTCAACGCGACCCTCGACGTCCACGACGAGTGGCGCCCGCTCCTCGACTGGGGGCTACCGCTGCCGGACGTCCCCGGCGGCGCGGTGCCGGAGCCGTTCGTCACCGGCTTCGACAATCTCTCCGGCCTCCACGGGTTCTTCGCCGAGTACGCGCTCGGGGCCGACCTCGCCTCGACCGGCGACATCGCGGCCTCGCTCGTAGACGAGCTCGGGAAGCCCTCGGGCACCTGCGTCGACTGCAACGCGAACTGGGACCCGTTCACCGAGGACCCCGCGCTGGGGCCGGTCGCGTCGCGCGTCTTCCGGAACGCGAAGGACGGCGACGACGGACGCGTCTCGCTCGCGCGCGGGCTCGACGACCGCGACCTCCTGCAGCACCCGCGCGTCGATCCCCAGTCGGAGTCGGCCGAGGAGCTGCGGCTGGGCGCGCTCCCGAACGCGTCCCGGATCGACACGCCGGTGACGGACCCCGGGCGGAACGGCAACGGGGATCCGGCCCACCCGCTTGGGCTCTGCACGGACCCGCCGCGGCCCGACCCGAACGCGCTGATGCTCGGAGGCGGCGTCGCCTGCCTTCCGAACGCAACGTTGTCCGCGGACGACGATGCGGACGGCTGCTTCGACGCGACGGACGAGACCGGGATGAACCTCGACCGGCGAGACTCCCACGGGGGCGCGACCTCCGATTCGATCTTCGTGCGACGGGCCGCGACCGTGACCACCGACGGGGACGGGGGCCCGACCCCGCTCGACCGCTCCGCGAGCGCGCAGGAGCAGGATTTCAACCGGAACACGAACACGCCGGACCCGTCGCCGGTGACGCCGGACGGCGCTTGCGACAAGGACGGCATGTCGATCCCGGTCGCCGTCGCCGAATCGCGGAGGGTCGGCTCGGTCACGGCGAACGCGACGTACTACCAGGACAACGCCTCCGCGAAGGCCCCGGAGCTTCCCCGCACGCGCCGGGACACCGCGAACTACTTCCACGACCAGACGGAGATCTTCTTCTACTACGACCGCGCGACGGAGCAGTACGTGAGCCTCTTCTCGTACGTCTTCGACGAGAACAACGAGTTCCGGCAGGTGAACCTCGTCGTCGTCGCGGACATGCGGAAGGACGACCTCTTCGACAGCTACTGCGCCGAAGAGGACCCGAGCGGGGCCTGCCTCCGCGTGAAATCGCGGGTCCGGCTGGAGCACGTGCCCTCGACCGCGGACGACTTGGTCGACATCGACACGTATTTTGTCGTCGGACGACGCGTGATCTAGGGCTGGGCGCTACGGCCGCGCCCGCGCCCGGATCGAAAGAAGGACCGCCACGACGCCGGCCGCGACGAGGGCGACGAGGATCCCGAACGACCGCCCGGGCGCGGTCCGGGGCGGCGACAGTTCCCCGTAGAGGAGGACGGCTTCGTCCGCGGTCGAAAGGTCGGCGCGCGCGGCGACGAGGAGTTCGACCGGAGGCTCCGCGAACGTCCGCACGGAGCGCGCTTCGTCCACGCCGTGGAGGACGAGGAGTCCGAAGCCCGCTCCGCGGAGGCGCTCCGCCTCGGAGGAGAGCGCCGGGATCCGGGCATCGATCGCGGAGACGAGGCGGGCCTCGGCGCCGGAGGGGTCGCGCGCGGCTTCGCCGGAGAGCCGGGCCGCCTCGACGGCCTTTCCGGCAACGAGCGCCGCCGAAAGGAACGCGACGTCGTGCACGAGACCGTCGCGCGCCTCCTCGCCGCGCGCGAACCGTGCGACCGGCGCCGCCGACGGGTGGGTGGTCCGTAGCCTCACGTCCCAACGCTCCGCGCCCCACGCGACGGCCGCGGCGCGCGTATCGCTCGTGACCCGCAAGGACCCGGACGCGCCCTCCTCGTCGGCCGCGGCCGCGTCGGCCGCCGCAAGGAAGAAGAACGACGGCGCACGCGCGCGGAACAGGAGCGCGAGCCGCGTGGGCTCGCTCGCCTCTTCGGGGGCCGCGACCAAGGCACGGTACGCGTCGTGCTCCTCGGTGATCTGGAGGCCTTGGACCGCAAGGTACCCGGACCAGAGGAACCGGTCGAACGTCCCCGAGGGGATCGGGTCCTCGGGCCCGTACGACGCGTTCACGGCGTCGCGCCATGCCGCGATCCCCGGCTCCCACGCGGTCCGCGTCCGGGCCGCGACCGCGAGCGTCTCCTCGTCGGACGGCGCTTCCTCGCCGCCGGACGCGTCCCACCAGTCGTACCGGGCCCAGAACTGCGCGAGGGCCCCGAGCGCGGGACCGGGGAAGCCCGCCGCAAGGAACGTCTCGGCGTCCCCGAACAAGCGCGCGGCCGAGGCCGAGCCGGCGACCGGAAGGTCCGCGACGCCGCGCCCCCGGAGGTCGCCGAGCGGCCCGCGGGCGTCCTCGATCGCGGCGCGGGCGATCGTGGCGCGGACGTCGTCGCTTGCCGCCGCCGAAGCAAGCGGCAAGGAAGCAAGCGGCAAGGAAGCAAGGGGCAAGGAGGCAAGGAGCAGTACGGGCACGAGGAGGACGGCTCGCCGCACGGGAAGTTATCCCTGAGGCAATATATATGGACGGGCAATCCATCCGGACGACGATGGGCCTTCGCGGTCTCTTCCTCCTCCTCCCGCTCTTCCTTTCTATGGTCTCGGTGGTGGAGGCCACGCCCTATGCCTACGCAGACTCCGGCGCGATCCAGATCCGGGGCGACGCGAACTTCACGCGCGAGAACGGCGTCGTCGGCGGGAACGGGACGCCGGAGAGCCCGTATCTCATCCGGGCCATCCGGATCCCGGTGACGAACGGCACGGCGATCGAGGTCTCGGGGACGCGGGCGCACGTGCGCATCGAAGGCAACTGGCTCGTGGGCCGCGGCGCGGGGGCCGGGACCGGCGTCCGGCTCGACGCCGTAAACAACGTCGTCGTCTCGGGGAACCGCATCGAGGGGTTCCGCGAGGGTCTCCGCGCGGAGTTTTCGCGCGCGACGATCGGCGAGAACGCGTTCGAGGGCGGCGAGACCGGCGTGGTCCTCGCCTCCTCCGGCGTGATCCTCCGCGAGAACCGCTTCCGGGACCTTACCGTAGGCCTCGCCGGGACCGACGCCGAGGTCTCGCTCGACCGGAACGCGTTCGAGGGCAACGACGACTTCGCGGTGGCGCTCGTGGGCTCGCGCGGCGTCGCCGTCGGGAACCGGTTCGAGGGGAACGGCCGCGGCGTGTTCCTTTCCGAGCCGGGGAACTTCACGCTCCAGCGGAACAACTTCGTCGGGAACCAGGACTACGGCTTGAACGTCTCGTCGCGGACGAACCTTCCCGCGACCGAGAACTTCTGGGGCCACCTCTCGGGGCCGTCGGGCCTTCGAGGCGGGCTCGGCGACAAGGTGCTCGGCGCGGCGCTCGTCGAGCCGTGGGGCGCATCGGCCTACCCCGACTACGGGAACCGCGCGCCGGTCCCGGACTTCCTCGCTTCGGCGCGACGGAACGCGTCCGGCGAGGCCCGCGTCGCCCTGTATGACGCCTCGACGGACCCGGACGGGAACCTCCTCGCGCTCGTCTTCGAGTTCGGCGACGGGACGCGGGCCTTCGGCGAGAACGTGACGCGGACGGTCCCGCCCCGCGAGATCGACGTCTCGCTCACCGCGATCGACCGGATGGGCCTTGCCGCGCGCGTGGAGAAGCGCGTGAACGCGACCCGCGACGTGAACCTCCCGCCCCGCGCCGACTTCGCCTTCTCGCCGGCAAGCCCCGAGGCCGGGGTCCCGGTCCTCTTCCGGGACGCCTCGCGCGACCTCGACGGGACGGTCGTCCGGTGGGCATGGACGTTCGGCGACGGCGCCGCGTCGAACGACTCGGCCCCGACCCACGTGTACGGGCAGCGGGGCATCTACCGGGTGATCCTCACGACGACGGACGACTCGGCCGGGGTGGGCAGCCACTCGCGCGACCTGTTCGTCGGCGTCGAGGCCGCAAACTCCACCCAGATCGTCGCCCGGGCCCGCGCGAGCACGGACGTCGCGACCGTGGGCGAGAACGTGACGTTCTACGGCGGAGACTCGCTGTCGCTCCTTTCTCCGATCGCAAGCTGGGACTGGAACTTCGGCGACGGCACGACCGGCGAAGGCACCTTGGTCGAGCACCCGTTCCTTCGGGCCGGCCGCTACACCGTGACGCTGCTCGTCGAGGACGCGGCGAACCAGACCGCGACCGCCACGATCGAGGTCGACGTCGCCCCGCCGCCTCCGCAAGGCCTGCGCGCGGCCCTACCTCGGATCCTGCAGGGCGCGGAAGAGCTCGCGATCGCCCTCTCGCTCGCGTTCCTCTCGCTCCTCTTCGTCCTCGGCGCGTTCGCGGCCCGGAAGGGCGGCGCGGGGAGGCCGCCGGGATGAGCCACGTCGAGCGGTTCGCCTCAAGGCGCCTTGCGGCCGTCCTCGTCGTCGTCGCCGTGGTCGCGGTCGTCGCTGCGCAAGCGACGCTGCGCGCGGGGCCCCGCCAGCTTTCCGCCTACTCCGACTCTCCCGAGGACCTCGGCCGGTTCCGATCGCTTGCCGCGGAGCTCGGGCACGACACCGCCTCGGTCGTCGGCCGGAGCTTCCCCGCGACGGACGGCCGCGGACCCCCGACGCTCTACGTCGCGGTCGGGCTCGACCGGCGCCCGACCGAGGCCGAGGCCGACGCGCTCCGGCGCTTCGTCGGAAACGGAGGCGCCGCCCTCGTCGCGACGGACGATGCGGCCGGGAACGCCTACGGCGCCCCGTTCGGCGTCCAGTTCGACGGCGTCGGGATCCTCTCACGGCCTCCGGGCGAGC
This sequence comes from Methanobacteriota archaeon, assembly GCA_052387135.1. Taxonomy (GTDB): domain Archaea; phylum Thermoplasmatota; class SW-10-69-26; order JACQPN01; family JBQTJL01; genus JBQTJL01. Next base: position 7,982 of record JBQTJL010000051.1, read on the forward strand.
CCCGCGCGACGCGCCAGGTCCGGGTCTCGGCCGAGCTCGAGGACCGGAACTTCGACCTCGTGACGCTCTCGCCGACCGCGCTTTCGGTGCCGGAGCGCGCCGCCGTCGCGGTCGAGGCCTTGGTCGTCGCAGAGAGCCCGGCGACGTCGTTCCTCGACCTCGATGCGAACGGGACCGTCGACGACGCGGACCGCCCCGGCCCGTTCGTCGTCGCGTTCCTCGTCACGGACCCGTCCGGCGGCCGGATCGCGTTCGTCGGCGACGAGGAGGCGTTCACGGACGATCTTCTTGCCCGCGGCGAGAACGAGGAGTTCCTCCGCGCGCTCGTTTCCATCCTCCTTCCGGACCCGGGCCGCGTCGTCTTCGACGAGAGCCTCCATGGTCATCCCGCGCAGGCCGCGATCGAGCCCGTGGCGCTCGCCGCGGTCGCGTCCCGCGAACCGATGCCGGCCGTCGCCCTCGTCGTCGCCGCCGTCGGGGCGGGGGCGCTCGTCGCGCTCCGTTCCGGCCGCTCGCCGGCTCCGGCGCACCGCTTCGACGCCGGGCCCCCGGGCGCCTTCTCGGCCGGCGCCGCCTCGGCCGCGCCCCGGATCGGGGCGCTGCTTGCAGAATGCGTGCGACGCCGGGAGGATCTCACCCAGGACGAGATCGAGGCGATGCCGCGGGAACGCCTCGCGGCGCTCGCGGGCGACGAGGCACTCGCCCGCTGCCTCGAAGGCTCCTGCGAGGAGCGCGACATCCCGCGGCTCATCGAACGGCTCCGCCGCATGGAGGCGCGGCCGTGAACCTCACGAAAAAGGGCGCGGCGCTCCTTGGCTCCTCGCTCGCCTTGGCCGCCCTTGCCTTGGTCCTCGCGTCCCCCCCGCTTGCGGCCGCGGCCGCCGTCGCCGTCGCGATGGTCGTGTCCGCGGCCTTGCTCGTCCCGCGCATCATGTCCGGGGCCCGGATCGAGATCGGCGGCGACCGCGTCTTCGAGGGCTCCGACCTCGACGTCCGCGTGGCCGCGGCAAACCCCGGGTCGCGCCGTGTTTTGGCCGAGCTTTCGCTCCGGCTCCCGGAACGCTTCGTGGTCGAGGAGGGCGCCGCGAGCCGCCCCGTCGAACTGCGGCCCCGGTCCGAGAACGCCTTCGCGCTCCGCTGCCTCTGCCCGCGGAAGGGGCGATACGAGGTCGGGCCGGTCGACCTCGTCGCATCCGACCCGTTCGCGGCCGCCTTCTCGGTGACGACCTCGGGGACCCCGACCGAAGTATGGGTGTATCCCGCGATGGAAGAGCTCTCCGAGACGCCGGCCCGCTCGAAGCTCCCGAAGGCCTTCCTCGGGACCCACCTCGTCCGCCAGCCGGGCCAAGGCTCGTCCTTCTTCGGGCTCCGGAACTACCAGTTCGGCGACGCGCTCCGCGAGGTGAACTGGAAGGCCTCGAGCCGGTCCGCGAAGAAGGAGCTCATCGTGACGCAGCGCGAGAAGGAGTCCTACGCCGAGGTCGCGATCCTGCTCGACGCCCGCGCCGTCGCCGGGGCGGGGCCGCCGCTTGCGACGCCGTTCCTCATGGGGGCGCGCGCGGTCGCAAGCCTCCTTTCCCACTTCCGCGACCAGAACGACCGCGTCCGGTTCCTTTCGTTCCACGAGACCTGGGACCACTTCCCGCCGGCCTCGGGCGACCGCCAGCAGTACACGATCCTCGCCCACCTGGCCCAGCTCGAGGCGCACGGCGCGATCCCGTTCGCGACCGTCGCCGACTTCCTGCTTCCCCAGCTTCCGCCGCGCTCGCCCTTGTTCCTCGTCTCGCCGCTTGCGGGCGACCCGACGCTCCCCCGCGCGCTCTCGCTCCTTGCCGCGCACGGAAGCCAGGTCGTGGTCGTTGCGCCCGAGCTCTCCGCGGGGCCGTCCGGGGACCCGTGGGCGCCGCTTGTCCGCTTCGAGCACGAGCTCTCGGCGGGCCAGATCCGCGCGATGTCGATCCCGGTGATCCACTGGCCGAGCGACGGCCGCCTCGAGCAGGTCCTCGCCCGCGGGTTCTAGTAAGTATTTAGTAAGTATTTTGTACGTACTGCGCCGGAGCGACCCGTGGGAGCGAGAACGCGAACGTGGTGCCGCGTCCCGGTCCGTCGCTCTCGCACCAGATGCGGCCCCCGTGGAGCTCGACCAACCCCTTCGAGATGTAGAGCCCGAGACCGGTCCCGGGCGCCGTGACCTGCGCGGGGTCGTGCACCTGCGAGAACGGCTGGAAGAGCCGCAGGGTCTGCTCCTTCGTGAGGCCCTCGCCGTCGTCCCGGACCGCGACGACGACGGACTCGCCGTCGCCGCGGGTCTCGACGACGACGTGGCCGCCGGGGGCCGTGAACTTCAGCGCGTTCGAGACGAGGTTGAAGAGGACCTGCGTGACGCGCGCCGGGTCCGCATCGAGGTGGAGCCCGTGCGCGAGGCTCGTCGAAAGATGCACGCCCCGCGCCCGCGCGGTCTCCACGAACGACTCGACGGCCTCGACGACCAAGCGGTTCGCGTCGACCGCCCGGCGTTCGAGCGCGATCTTTGCCGCCTGGAGCCGCGCGGCCTGCAGGAGGTCGGAGAGGAGGTCGCCCAACCGCTCGACGTTCCGTTCGAGGATGACGACCGACCGGTCGAGCGCGGGCGAGCGCTTCGGCGGGAGCTCCTTTCGGAGAAGGTGGAGCTGGAGCCGGATCGGGGTGAGCGGTGTCGCGATCTCGTGGGCGGCCATGTTCAGGAACCTCGTCTTGAACCGGTCGAGCTCCTGGAGGCGCTCGAGCTCGTCCACGCGCCGCAGCTGCTCCTCCGTCCGCTTCTTCGCGGAGACGTCGCGGACGATCGCGATCACGCGGACCGTCTCCCCCGCGGCGGACACCGACTTTGCGGCGTACTCGATGTCGATCACGGCGCCGTCCTTCCGGACGACGCGCGTCTCGCCGGCCCCGAACGGCTCGGCGCCCGAGAGCCTTCGCCGAAGGCGTTCGACGACCGCGACCCGGTCGTCGGGATGCACGAGGTCGAGGTACGAGGGCATGGCGAGGAGCTCGCCCATGGAATACCCGTAGAGGCGTCCCAACGCTTCGTTTGCGAAGACGATCCGCTCGCCCTCCGTGATGACGACGCCTTCGCCCAAGTCGCTCTGCTCGCGAACCAGCGTCTCGTAGAGCCGGTTCTGGTCCCGGAGCGCCCGCTCGACGCCGACGCGGTGCCGCACCTCGGCCTCGAGTTCGAACGCGACGTCCGCGAGCCGGATCCGCGCCTGGGTCTCGCTCAAGGCCG
>JBQTJL010000052.1:0-12942 GCA_052387135.1 Methanobacteriota archaeon
GCCAAGGCTGCGAGACTTTGGATCTTGCGACTCAGGTTCGAATCCTGACGGGGCTATCCTTTCTTATGCCTCTCCGCGGCTGGCTTCGCGTGCACGGGTCCTGGTTCCGGCTCGTCGCCTCGGTCCAGACCGCGTACTACCTCGCGATGGGGGGTTGGCCGCTCGTGCACCGTGCGAGCTTCGAAGCGGTCACCGGCCCGAAGACCGACGACTGGCTCGTGTGAGACCGTGGGCGTGCTCGTGATCGTGATCGCGGTGCCGCTTGCGGTCGCCGCGGCGCGGCACTGCCGCAACGTCGAGGTGTGGGCGCTCGGAGCCTCCGCGTCCCTCGCGTTCGCCGCGATCGACGTCGCGTTCTTCGCGCGCGGCGACATCGGCGCGGTCTACCTTGCGGACGCGATCGTCGAAGTCGTCTTGCTTCTCGGCTGGCTGTTCGCGGCCCGCCGCGGGCTCTGAGGAAGCTTTATATCCGTCGCGCCCCTGTCCGGATGCCCCCGAAGCGGCGGGTCTGTGGGGTAGCTTGGTATCCTACGTGCTTGGGGTGCACGCGACTCCGGTTCAAATCCGGACAGACCCATGGTTTGTATGGTTTGTTAAGGGCTAGCGCGAGCGCTAGGGCGAGCGCGAGGGCGGGCCAGGGCCGAGGGCAAGGGGCTACTTACTTCGTAAGTAGAAAATACTTATTGCAAGAAGGGTCGCAAGGAGGACGGACCCGGAGTCCGTCGTGGGGATTCCTCGTTCCCCTTCCCCCGTCCCCCGTTCCCCGGTCCGAAGACTCTCGAACTCCACCGGCGTCACGACGACCACGGTCCTGTCGCGGCCGTGGTCCCGCCGTCCGCAGGGGAGGCTCGGACCTCGATCTCGTGGCGACCGAGCGCGAGGGCCCCCCCGTCGACGACCGCGAGGAGCCGAGGCCCGCTCGTCTCGTTCACGACGCGACCGTCGACAAGCAGCTGCATCTCCCCCGTCCCCCGTCCCCCGTCCCCCGTCCCCCGTCCCTCGTCCCCCGTCCCTACGACCACCGCATCGACCGGAAATTGCCCCGCGACGCGCGCGCCTTCGGGGACCTGGATCCACACGTCCCCATCGCGCGGAAGACGTTCGCCTTCTGCGACGACCGCAAGGAGCCGCGTGGCGGTGCCGGTCTCCAGCCGATCGTCCCACGCGGTCCCCGAGACCTCGACGACGGCGCTCCGCGCGTACCGATGGACGGCCGACGACGCGAGCGCGGACGCGCCGTCCCCGAACGCGATCTGGGTCCGCGTCACGGCGCCGTCGTCGTCCCGGGCCGCGACCGAGACCGTGACGGGGTCGCCGACCGCGGCCGCGGACGGCGCCCCGAGGGTGACGACCGGCGGGCGGTTCCGCACCGTGAGGGCAAGAGTCGCCTCGCTCCGCGCCGCGGCGGGCTCGTCGTCCTCGACCGCGAGGCGCACGACATGGACGCCCGGCGTCGCGAACGTCTTCGACGTCACGGTGGCCGAAGACGTCGAGCCGCCGCCGAAGTCCCACGCGACGCGCACGATCGTCCCGTCGGGGTCGACGCCGCGGCTCGCGAACGCGACCGGCTCCAGCGTCCGGACCGCGGGCGCGGCGCCGAGGAGCGGAGCCCCGTCCACGACGGCCTCGATGCGGGCCTCCGGCGGCGCGTTCACGCGGGATTCGACGAGGCGACGCTCGTTCGTGCGGTGGCCCGCCGCGTCGGTCTCCCACGAGGCGACGAAGAACCGCAGGTCCCACGACCACACGCGGTGCAGCGCGCGGCTCCCCGGCGCGCGTTCGCCGGTCGCGGGGTCGAGCGGTGTTGCGCGCACCTCGAACGCGCCGTCGCCCGTCGCGGCCACTTCGTAGCGGAACGAGACGTTCACGCTGGTCGAGGCGGCGGACCGCCCGGCGACCGTGGTCTGGTTCGCGACCGTGGTCGCCGTCCAGTTCGCGCCCGCTTCGAGCGGGAACCGGATGCCCGCGAGCGGGGGGTCGTAGCGGGTCACGACCGTCGTCGGCGCCGAGCCGTCCGGCTGCGCACGGCGCTCGGAGACGAGGGCCAGACGAAGACCGTCGCGGGTCAACGCCTGGAAGCGCTCGACGCCGTCCTCGACGGAGCGGAGCACGTACGTCGCGCCGTCGGCCTCGGCATCCGACGCGCGGGCGGCCGAGACCTCGTGCCGTGTCAGGGCGCCCGTCTCGACCGCGCGCCAGGTCCACGAATACCCCACGTGCCAGCACGGGTCCGTCCGGACCGCGATCGGGGTCAGGCACGGGTCGGCGTGGCCGGCGGAGGCGGACGGGACGAGCACGAGCGCAAGCGCAAGCGCAGGCGCAAGCGCAAGGGCCGGCGCAAGCGCAGGCGCAAGGGAGACGCAGGAGCGCACGGGTGCGCATCCGCGGCCCTAATGTTTAATATATAGGAAAGGCTCGCACGGCGCGAGATGGCTGGGAGCCCCTTCATAGGCCTTCGCCTTCTCCTCATCCGGCGGTTCCCGGTGGTCCTCGGGGTCCTGGTCCTCCTTGTGCCGATCGTCGCGGGAGTCGCTTTCGTCGCTGCCGGCGGGAGGGGTGGAAGGCCCAGTCTCCAGACGAACCCCGACGACCCCGTCTCAAACTCGACCTTCGGGCTCTTTGCCGACACGGACCGGGACTCGCTCACGGACATCCTCGAAAACTACGCCTTCGGAACGAACTTGAGCGATTGGAACTCGAGCGGCACCGGCATCCCGGACGGTTGGCTCGCGCGGTTCGGGTACGACCCGCGGGACCGCACGCTCGCTTCGCGCTTCGCCGCGTTCCCCGGGGCCGGCGAGGCGCCCGCCGCGTTCGGGCCCGAAGGCCTCCCGGCGACCTACCGCATGACCGTCTCCGAGGTCTACTCGTACCGGAGACCCGCGGACTGGGACGAGGCGACGAAAGGGCCGTGGGATTCCGGGCTCGATCCGACCCGGACCGACATGACGGGCTCCGGCCTTCCGTACGCGTGGCTCGTCCACCACGGACTGGACCCTCTCGATCCGACCCTTCCCGACCGCAAGCTCTCGGGGCCGTCCGGCCTCACGGTGCGCGAGGCGTATGAGCGCGGCACGGATCCGACGCGGCTCGACTCGGACGACGACGGCTTGACGGACGCGCGCGAGATCGCGGAGACGAAGACCGATCCCACGCGGTTCTCGACCGCCGACACGGGGATCGCCGACGGATGGCTCGTGTTCTTCGCGCTCGACCCCTTCGCGCGGTCCGTCGCGACGGAGGACGCCGACCGGGACGGACTTACGAACCTCGAAGAGTTCGCGTGGAGCCACGCCCGGTTCGGCAACCGCAGCGCGACCGACGGCGAAGGCCTCTCGCCGCGGCTCCAGACGACGGGCGGACTCCCGATCCCCGACGGCTGGCTCGTGCGATACGGCCTCGACCCGTTCGACCCCACGGTCCCGTCGCGGGTCCTCCAGAACGCGAGCGACCACCCGGACGTACGGGACCTTCGCCCGAGCCCCGGCGGGAACCACACGATCCCGGACGTCTCGCTCACGATCCTCGACGCCTACCGCTACGGCCGGCCCCCGACATGGCGGGAAGCCTCGGACGGCCCGTGGTTCGCGGGCCTCGACCCCACGACGCGCGACACCGACCGGGACGGGCTCCCCGACGCCGTCGAGATCCGCGGATGGTCCGTCCGCGTCGTCCGCGCGGTCGGCACGAACGATTCCGAGGTCTCGACCGTCCGCTCCGACCCCCGGCTCTCGGATTCGGACGGCGACGGGCTCGAGGACGCCGAGGAGTTCCTCGGCCGCACGCTCACCGCCGGCCGCACGTTCGCGCCGACCGACCCCGGCTCGCGCGACACGGACTTCGACGCGCTGCCGGACGGCGAGGAGATCCGGACGTCGTTCCGCGTGGGTGCCCAGACGATCGGCCTCGACCCGACCCGCGTCGACACGGACGGCGACACGCTCCCCGACGGCGTCGAGCTCTCCTACTGGCGGTCCCGCGCGGGCCGCGTCGCCGCCTCGACGCAGTACGAGTTCAACGCGACGAAGACGACCGTCTCGTCGTGGCTCACCGAACTGCCGTGGGTCCGGAGCGCGAACCCGCGCCCGTCCGAGAGCTTCCTTCTCGCCCAGTTCGCCCCCGACGGCGACCTTGACAACGACACGTTGCCGAACCTCCTCGACGGCGACGCCGATGCGGACGGGCTCCCGGACGGCTGGGAGGTGCTCCCCGAGAACTACCGGTTCAGCCCGTTTGCGACGGGGAACGTGAAGTCGGCGACCGACCCCGCGAATCCCGACACCGACACCGATGGGCTCCCGGACGCGTGGGAGACCGAATACCAGACGTTCGACTTCTCGATCGGAGGCTGGAACCTCGACCCCTCCGAATGGTCGAGCTTCCACGACGGCGTCTCGGATGCCGACAAGGACCTCGACCGCGACGCGACCTCGTATCTCGTCTATCGCCTCGAAGGCGGTTCCGCGCGCGCGCTCGAGCGCGTCTTCAACGCGTCGAACCGGGACGAGTTCACCGCCCGGACCCATCCCACGAAGCCGGACACGGACGGCGACGGGCTTCCCGACGGCTGGGAGATCTTCTGGGGCGACGTGTACCCGTTCCTCGGGGACGCCGGCGACGTCGCGCCGCGCGACGCGGGCGGCCGGTTCGCGGTGCCCGACGGAGACCGGCCCGATGCCCTCCGCGACCGGACCGGCGACGTGCCGCAGGCCGCGGTCGCGACCGAGACGTACGTCTATCGCCGCTTCGGCCCGACCGCCGCGCTCGCGCCGACCGAGACCCTCGTGTAGGCGCAGCCGGACGAGGTGAAATGCGAAGGCGAGGACCCCCACCGCGTCTACTCGATCGAGGGACGCGTCCCGTTCACGTACACGGACGAGCTCCGCGAGAAGACGAACCCGTACCTTGCCGACTCCGACGGCGACGGCATGAGCGACGCGTACGAGGTCACCCGGACCGCGGTCGCCCGGCTCACGGGGCGTTCCGGCGGCCTCAACCCGACCCGCGGCGACGGAGCGTCCGACCCCGACAACGACACGCGGCCGAGCGCCTCGGAGGCGGCCCGCGGCGGAGGCGGCCCCCACGGCACGGACGCATTGGCCGAGGACTCGGACCTCGGCTGCCTCTCCGACGGCGAGGAGCACCTCCTCGGCCTCGACCCGCTCGCGCCGAAGGACGACCTCCTCGGGCTTTCGCCCGCAAACGACCGCGACGGGGACCTCGTGCCGGACATCCGCGAGCTCACGCAATGGGCCCCGCCGGGCTTGGACGGCCGCCTCGTCTCGACCGACTTTGCGAGCCCGGACACCGACCGCGACGGGCTCCTCGACGGGAACCACGTCTCGCTCGCGGCCGGGCACCCGAACGTCTCCCTCTGGAGGTCCTTGGGGATCCTCTACCGGAGCGAGCCGGGTCGCGTCGAATTCCTCGGCGAGATCGACTCGGACCCCACGGACGCCGACTCCTCCGACGACGGGGTCCCCGACGGTTGGGCCGTCGCGAACCGGGTCTCGGCCCGAGCGACCACGTCGCTCGCCTCGCGCTACGAACACGGCCGCCCCGCGTGGTGGGACGAGGCCTCGCATGGCGTCTTCTGGTGGGGCCTCGGCCGCCACATGAGCGTCGAGAACCCACCGACGGACCTCGACGGCGACGGGCTCCACGACGCAAACGGCGAAGACCCGATCCCGACCTTGAGCCACAACAATACGGTCTGGCGCGGCGATCCGCGGGACGCTTCGGTGCCGGACGTCGAGCGGCTCGTCCGTGCGCAGGCGTACGGGTACCCGCCGGACGCTCGGGACGAAGGGCTCCCCTGCGCCGAGGCCCCGCGGCAGATCCGGTGCGTCGACAGCGACAGCCCGCCGGACGGCGTCGCGGATGCGGATGACCGCGTCCCGACGCGGGTCGTGATCGACCGGATCCAGGGCGCCGCCGTCTCGGCGACCCCGATCCCGATCTCGAAGGGCGCCGCGTTCCAGGTCGAAGGCCGCGTGCTTGCGCTCGAAGCGGGCGGCGTCGAGACGCCGGTCGCGAACGCGACGGTCCTTGCCTTCGTGAACCGGCCCGACAACGTGTTCGGCGCCGGGTTCTCGGACGCCGCCGGCCGGTTCGTCCTCGACGCAAACGTCACGCGGTCCCTCTCCGCCGATATCCCGCCGCAGGCCTCGCGGAACCCCGGCTTCGTGCTCTTTGGCGCGACCGAAGGCCGCGTCTCGTGGACCTCGGACCCGCTCGGGATCACACCCGGGAACACGACCGCCGGGTCGCCGAACGTGCTCGGGCTCCGCGTCCAGAACACGACGCCGTTTGCGACGCCGGGCGACTCCTCGTATGGGACGTGGCGCGCCGAGCGCCCGCGCGCCGTGGGCGGCGGCGCTGCACTCGTCACGACCCACGCGATCCAAGGTTCCGTGAGCGCGCTCGTCCCGATCACGGTCCGGTCCGGCACGGCCGCCGACACGGACCTTCCGGGCGCCGTCGTGAACGGCGGTCGGCTCGATGGCCGTGTCCGCCTCCTCGACGATTCCGGCGCGGCGCTACCGGGGAAGCGCGTCCGCTTCGGCATCGAGGGCGAACCGCTTTCGAACGTCACGACGGACGCGAACGGCACCGTGCCCGTGAACCGCTCGATCGAACGACCCGCGCCGGCCACGATCCGGCTCGTCGTCGGGTTCGACGGGGAAGGGTTCCTCTCCGGCTCGACCACGCGCTTCCCTCTCGTCGTCCGGAACACGACGTCGCTCCTTGTCACGTCGGTCGCGCCGACCCCGGCCGTGGCCGGCGGCACCGTGACCGTGCGCGGCCGGCTCCTCGACCGCGGCCTGCCGCTTTCCGGCGGTCGGGTCGAGCTTGCCTCCGACGCCGCCGTGAACGCGACGACGGGCCTCGACGGCGTCTTCTCCCTCGCGGTCCCCGTGCCCTCCACGCAGGCGCCGGGGCGGTTCGGGATCGGGGTCCTCTCCCGCGAGACCGCACGGCACGCGGGCTCCGACGCCGAAGGCGAGGCGCAGGTCCTCGGGCTCGCGCGGATCCTCGATCTTCCCGAAGGGAACCTCCCGCGAAGCGAGGTCGTGAACCTCACGGGGACGCTCGTCGACGCCCGCGGGGCGCCGCTCGCGGGCCGCGTGGTGCGGCTCCTCTGGAACGACGCCGAGGTCGCGCGCGCGACGACGAACGCGTTCGGCTCGTTCCGCAGCCCGTTCCGCGTCCCCGCAAACCCGCTCGGCGAGTCGCGGTTCACCGCGCGATTCGACGGCGACGGCCGGTACGTCGAGACCTTCGCCTCGACGCGCCTCCTCGTCGCGGCCGGCACCCGCCTCGAGCTCCCGGCCGGGCTCGCCGTCCGCGGCGAACCGATCGTCGTCCGCGGGGTCCTTCGCGACGACCTCGGGAGCCCCGTCCCCGGGCAGACCGTCGAGGTCACGGCGTTCGGACGCACGACGGCGGCCGTCACGGACTCGGCGGGGCGCTTCGCGGCGACGACGCCGCCGGAGACCTCCGCGTCGCCCGGCTTCACGGACGTCCGGGCCCGCTTCAACGGGACCGCCGACCGGAAGCTCCTCGGGGCCGCCGCGCGCGCGCTCTACGACGTCCGCCTCCCGGTCGACGTCGTTGCGACGAACGGGAGCCTGCGGCGCGGCGACGGGACGCTCGTCGGCACGCTCCTTTCCCGCGAAGGGTCGCCGCTCGTCGGCGAGTCCGTCCGCTTCGCGGTCGGCGCCGACGCGGGGACCGCGCCGGTCGCCGAGACAGGCCGCTTCCTCGCGCCGTACCACCTCGCCCGCGACGCGCCCCTTGCCCGGGTCCCCGTCCGCTTCGACTACGCCGGCCGCGCGCCGTTTGCGCCGGCGACCGCGGCCCTCTCGCTCCCGATCGTCTCGACGACGACCCTCGACCTTTCGCTTCCCGCCGAGCTCGTCCGTGGGGGCCGCATGACGCTCGAAGGCCGCGTCCTCCAAGACAACGGGCGGGGGGTCCCGAACGGGACCGTGCAGGTCTTCCTCGGCGAAGTCCTCCTGGGGTTCGGCGCCGCCGGAGACGGCGTCGCAAGCGTCGCGTTCGACGTTCCCGCCGGGACGCGGCCGGGCCCCGCGCGGCTCGTCCTTCGCTTCGTCGGAACCGAATTCCTCGAGGCGGCGGAGGTCTCCCGCGAGGTCTCGGTCCTCGTCGGGACCCGGCTTGCGACCGACCTCCCGACGGTCGCCCGCCCGGACTCGCTCGTCTCCGGCACGGTCCGCGTCCTCGACGACGGTGGGCGCCCGCTCGCCGGCGCGAACGTCGCGATCGACATCGACGGGCGGGCGACACCGTTCCTCGTCACGACCGACGAGGACGGACGCGCCGAGGTCGCGATCGGCGTGGGCGAGGGCGACGTCGCGTTCACGATCCGGTACGCGGGCGCGGGCGAGCTCGCCCCGGCCTCCGACCGCTTCGTCCTCTCCGCCCGGGCGCCCGCGTTCCTCGAAACGCCCGTCGGACGCATCACCGCGGTCGGGCCCGCGATCGCGGTCCTGCTTGCCGCCGCCGCGGCCTACGCCTACATCCGGCGCCGCCGCATGTCGGAGGCCGAACGCATCCTCGCCGATGCCGAGGCGGCCCTCGTCGCAGGCTCCGAATACGTGGCCGTGATCCTCAACGCGTACCGTCGCCTCGAAGAGCTCCTCGGCGAGCGGGGCCTCGCCGGCCGCGAGGCGCTCACCGCGCGCGAGTTCGAGCTCCGCGCCCGCGAGGCCCTCACGATCTCCGAGGCGAACCTCGCCCGCCTCATCGACCTCTTCGAACGCGCGCGGTACTCGTGCCACGCCGTGGGCCGCCGCGAGCAGGACGAGGCCGTCGAGGCGCTCCTTGCGGTGCGGCGCGACCTACGGCAAGGCCTCGGCGGGAGGGACGCATGAGGCCGTGGCTCGTCGTGGCGCTCCTCGTCGCCGCGCTCGTCGGCGCCGGCGCGTTGCTCGCCGCACTCGGGCTCCCGGACCGCCAGCTCTCGGCCTACGGCTCCGATTGGAACGACGTCGGGGCGTTCCGCTCCTCCCTCTCGGCAAAGGAAGTCCGCGTGCTCACGGTCGAAGGCTCCGTGCTCGGCCTCGATCCCACGCTCGAGCCGTCCCGGACGCTCGTTGCGATGATCGGCGTCGAGCGCGAGATCCGCGGCGTCGAGGCGGACCGGCTCGAGGCGTTCGTCGCGGACGGCGGCCGCCTCATCGTCGCGAACGACTTCGGCGACGCGGACCCCGTGGCGCTCCGCTTCGGCGCCCGGTTCGACCGCGTCCGCCTCTACGACGAGGACTTCGCGGCAAGCCCCGACTTCGTGCGGGCGGACGCGAACCTCTCCGGGACGCGGTACGACCTTCTGCTGAACGTCCCCACGAGCCTCACGCTCTTCGACGTCGTCGACGGGGGCGCGTCGCGCGTCCTTGCCGCGAGCACCGACCGAAGCTACGTCGACCTCGACGAGAACGGGGCGGTCGACCTCACGGACGTCCGCGGGCCCTTCCCGCTCCTTGTCCTCCGGACGTACCCTTCCGGCGGGGCCGTGCTCCTTGCCGCCGATCCCGGCCTCTTCATCGACGGGATGCGGGGCGAGGCGGAGAACGCCGCCTTCTTGGACGCGGTCGTCGAGGAGCTCCTCCCCGAAGGAGGCGTCGCCTATTTCGACGAATCGAGCCATGCCGCCGCCGCCGGCGGTGCCATCCTGAAGACCGCCCTCGCGGCCGCGGTCGTCGCGACCTCGACGCCCGCCGCGGCGGCCGTGCTCCTTGCCGTCGCCCTCGCGATCGCGGGCGGTCTCGTCGCCGCGAGCCGCTCCCCGGCCGAATGGGCCGTGCACGACTTCCGCGCGGACGAGGTCGTCCCGCGCTCCAGCGCCGACGACGACGCGGAGGCGGCACGGGCGCTCCTCCTCTGGCGCGTCGCACACGGGCTCTCCGCCGGCCTCGACGAGGCCCGCCGCGTCTCCCGCGAGGACGCGACCCGCATCCTCGGTTCCCCGGCCGCGGCCTCGTTCCTCCTCGACCGCGACCGGCCCCGGAGCCGCGAGGAGATCCAGCGCGTCCTCGACGAGATCGGAGGCCGACCCTGATGTGGACCCGGAAGGGAGCCACGGTCTTGGCCCTCGCCCTCGTGGCCCTCGCGGGCGCCTTGGTCGCAAAAAGCCCCGCCGCCGCCGTCCTCGGGCTCCTTCTCCTCGCGCTCCTTACGGTCGACCTCTTCGCGCTCCGCGACGTCGCCCTCTCCGCGACGCGGACGCTCGAGCGCGACCGCGGGTTCGAGCACGAGGAGCTCCGCGTCGACCTCGACCTTGCGAACCCCTCGTCGCGCCTCGTCTTCGTCGAGGTGAAGGACCGCCTCCCGCGCCAAATCCGCGTCGCGGGCGGCAACGCCCATGCGGTCGCAGCGCTTCCCGGGTCCGGCCGGCTCGCCCTCGCCTACCGGGTCGCGTCGCCCCGCAAAGGCGTCTACGGGCTCGGCCCCCTCACCTACCGCGTCCCGGACCCGGTCGCCCCCGTCTTCCTCGAACGCAACGCCGGGGCGCCCTCGCCGCTACTCGTCTTCCCGAGGGCCGCCGACCTCGGCGAGATCCACAGCCGCTCCCGGTTCCCGATGCCGTCGCGTGGCGCCCGGAACGTGCGCCAGCCCGGCGACGGGTCCGAGTTCTTCGCGCTCCGGAACTACGTGCCGGGCGACCCGTTCCGCGCGATCAACTGGAAGGCGACCGTCCGGGGCGGCGACCTGGTCGTGAACGTCCGCGAGCGGGAATCCTACGCCGAATCGACGATCTTCCTCGACGCGCGCGCGGCCTCCGCGTGGGGCCGGGAGGACGTCTCTCCGCTCGCCCAGTCGTCGCGGGCGCTCGTTGCGATCGCGACCCTCATGTACGACGCGAAGGACACCGTCCGCCTCGTGATGTACGGCGCACGCGTCGCCGAGATCGCCCCGGGCGCCCCCGAGCGCCAGATGTTCTCGATCCTCGAATCACTCGCGCGGATCTCCGGCGACGGATCGTTGCCGTTCCAGGCCGCGGTCGAGGCGGCCCTTCCGACGCTGAAGTCCCAGACGCCCGTCTTCGTGCTTTCGAGCCTCGAGGACGACGTCTCGGTCGAGGAAGGGATCCGGCTCCTCCTTGCGAAGAAGGCGTTCGTAACGGTGGTCACGCCGATCCCCACGCTTCCCGCCGGGGACGAAAGCGTGAGAGGGCGCATCGAAACCATGAAGCGTGAGCACCTCGTGCGCAGGCTCCGAGGCTATGGCATCCCGGTGCTCGAATGGGCCCCCGAGGACACCCTGGAGACGGCGATCCGGAGGTCCGCCTGAATGACCGCGCGAGCGCCGCCCGCCCTACTCGCGCTGCATGTCGTCTCGGGGCTCGCCGCGGCCGCCCTCGTCGCCCTCGTCGCGGTCCGGAGCGGGACCTTTGAAGGCATCCGGCTCGCGGCGATCGCGGCCTCTGCACTCGTCGCGGCGTCTTCCGCGTTCGTGACGCCGCGCACCGACCGCGTCCTCCCGCTCGTCGTCGGCACCGGCGCGCTCGTCGCCGCGGTGCTCCTTCCGTCGCGCGTTCCCGAGGGGGCGGCCGACCTTGTGCTCCTCCTCCTCGTCGCCCTCGCCGTCGTCTCCTACCTCGAGACGGGCCACCTCCTGCAGCGGATGCGCCGACTCTCCGCGGGCTCGACGGGCGGCGCCGCGACGGCGTCGCTTCCGGCAGGCTATGGCGCGGCGGCGGCGCGCGCCCTCCTTCTTGCGACGGCCCTCGCCGCCGTCGCGGTCGCAGCGGTCCGGCTCGCCCTCGGCGCGGCCGGCGGATGGGGCCGGAGCGTCGAGCTCCTCGGCGTCTACGGACTGGTCGCGGGTGGCCTCCTCGTCCTCCTGCCGCTCTTTGCCTACGCCGTGCTGTCCCGCCGCGCGATGGAGGCCCGCGCATGATGCACGGCCGCCGCGCCGTCATCGTGGCACTCGCCGCGACCCTCGCCGCCGCCCCTATCCTCCGCGAGGCCTCGTTCGAGGCGTCCGGGCAGGGCGTCGTGACGCCGCCGGTCGACCTTACGCCGCTTGCCGTCCGGCTCGGACCGGTCGTCGTGAACATCACGAGCTTCGTGAACGTCACGGTCCACAACCGGGGCCCGAGCGAAGCGCAGCGCGCCCAGATCCGGCTCTTCTGGAACGACAACAACACGTGCTTCCTGGAGCCCACGAACCCCGCGGTCGGCGACTGCCCGGCGACGTTCCTTACGCCGGGACCCGTCCCGCCCGGCGGCAACGCGTCCGCGAACCTCTCGCTCACGTTCCCGCACGCGCGGCGCGGCACCGGCGTCCTCATCGTGCGGGTCGAGCCGATCGCGGCAAGCGACACGAACACGACGAACGACACCGCGCACATCCCCGTCTTCGTTCGCCACTACGACTTCAACTTCACGCTGGAGCCGCACCGGCCGAACGACACGCTCGCGAAGGAGGCGCGCCCGAACGAGACCGCCGCGTTCCGCCTCGAAGTGAACAACCTCGGGAACGTGGACGATTCCTACAACGTCACGTTCGACCGCCACAACGGCACGGAACGCGTGAACGAGACGTGGCGGTTCCGCACGTCGGCGGACGTGTTCAACCTCACCGCGGCGGGTCCGGCCGACGACGCGGGGGGCAAGGAGCGGCTCCTCCTCCTCGTGACGCCGGGCGCGTCCGCGACGAACCGCTCCGCCGCGGAAGGGATCCGCGTGATCGTCGAATCGAAGGGGTTCTTCGACGCCCGGATCACGCCGCACGACCCGTCGCTTCCCCTCTGCGGGCACCCGCACCGCGTGATCGTCTGCCTCGACCCGCCGGTGGTCCGGATCAACGACACGACCGACCCGCGGGCCCGGCGGCTCCTCGTCGAACGGCCCGCGCCCGCGTTCTTCGTCGACCCCGGACGGCGCTCCGAGACGATCATGCGGGTCACGAACCTCG
>JBQTJL010000053.1:0-6846 GCA_052387135.1 Methanobacteriota archaeon
GACCGTGTACTGGTGGTACGACTCCGGGGGGAGGTAACCCTTCGTGTCCGAGTCCAAGAGTAAGACGGTGGGGCTCGCGCCGCCGAACTCCTGGCCATCGGCGGCGCGATGGCCGGCGATCCACTGCTCCACGGCCCACGCGTCGATGCGGTCGATGTCGCCGCAGGCGGGCGCCGGCAGGGGCAGCGGCGCGGGCGGCCGCACGGGCGAAGGCGGAAGCGGCGGCAGGAGCGGCGCCTCGCACACGCGGCGCTCGCCGCGCGCGTCGTACTCGGCGAGGTAGGCGTCCGGCGGGCCCTTCTCGGTCACCGAGGCGGCGAAGGCGAACAGTTCCTCCGCGAAGGCCTCCGGCGCCTCGTGCACGACGTACTGCACGTCGTACTGGAGCGGCTCGCGCTCGACGAGCGCGGTGACGAAGGCACGCCCGACCCTGAACACGGGGGGCGGCTGCTCGAGGTGCTGCCCCAGCGCGGCGGCGTCGAAGCCGTCGAAGCCCACCGCGACGACGTGCACGGGCAGCTCGAGGACGAACGTCGGCTCGCCGCCAGCCGGCACAGGCCCGTTCGACACGCACCCCGCGAGGGCGGGGCCGAGGAGCGCGAGGGCGAGCAGCGCGCGCATCACGACAGCTCCAGGGTCAGGACGAAGTCGGTCGGCGGGTTCTCGCAGTTGTACACCACGGCCCTCCACGCGCCTTGGACGCCCTCGTGGAGCTCGAACTCGAACGTCTCGGGCACGTCGTCGGCGCCCCGCCAGCGGTCACCTTTGGCGTCGTAGAAAAAAACGTCGATGTCGTCGAGGTCGGTGGGGGACGCCGGCGGCCCGTGCGTGGACCACTCCAATGTGCCGTTGATGTAACGGGTGTCCGCCGGCACGTCGAACTCGAACTCCATCTCGTGCCGGACGAACGGCTCAAGGGCCGGGTCCACCTCCGCGTAGCAGCCCGCGACGTCCAGGTGGCCGG
The DNA here is from genome assembly GCA_052387135.1 of Methanobacteriota archaeon. Taxonomy (GTDB): domain Archaea; phylum Thermoplasmatota; class SW-10-69-26; order JACQPN01; family JBQTJL01; genus JBQTJL01. The sequence goes on from JBQTJL010000053.1 coordinate 965, forward strand.
TGAACTCGTACGCCACGGGTTCCTCAAGACCGGGCAAATCGTTGGGGGGCGGCGGATGACCGGCACACGCATCGTCCAACAAGGACGGGTTGACCAATGTCGGGGCTACCCGTCGAAGGGTGGCCTGCTCGTATGCGTATGCGTAGGCTAAGAGCCTGTCCTCGCTCCATGCCTGCCCGAAGAAACTGAGACCTTGGGGGTTCTCGCCGTTGTATCCTGACGGGACAACGATGGTCGGGTAGCCCGCCGCGGAGCCGAGGAAGACAAAGGGGGCGTCTGGGCCGATGATGGCGTCAACGTTGTTGTCGGCAAACAGAGCGTCGGCCGCAGCCCTGTTGGCAGCAATGGCGGGGACCGAGGCTGCTTTGGCCAGCGAGCCCGAGCCGGGGGTTGCGTCGGATGCGATGAGTCGGTCTTGACCATAGCGCACCTTGTCCGGATGTTTCTGGTTGAAGAGAATGATATCGGTCAGGTCCGAAACGGCCAGGGCTGGCGACGCCTCCTCAGCGAGGTAACGGTTGATGCCGAACTTGAATTCATTGAACGTCAACGGGACCATCGCAAGGCTCGCAAGCGATTCCCCATTGTCGGAAATTGGAACCAGGATTGCTCCAAGAGCCTCTAGGTCCGCCAGAGCTCGGGCGAAGAGGCGGTCGTTGCCATTGCCGTCGGAAGCGATGAATCCCAGTCGCACGCCCTCCAGCGCTTTCCGCGAGAGGCCGGCCGTGTAGTCGCCGCCAGGCGGCCGATGGGAATCGCTCTCGGCGGTCACCGCATCGCGCTCGTCGGTCCCAGCGATGGCGCTCAAGATGGCCGCCGCGTCTTCCACGTTGCGGACCATCGGACCTGTCACGTCGAAATTCTGGGCAAATGGGATGAGGCCGGCACGGCTGATGAGCCCGAGCGTGGTCCTCAAACCAACGACGCTGTTGCGGTCGCTAGGCTCCAGGATGCTGTCCCCGGTCTCCGTGCCGATGGCCCCGCCCGCGAAGGCCATTGAGGTGGCGACGCCCGAGCCCGAGCTTGAGCCGCCTGGTGTGGGCGTCCTTGAGTAGGCATGGATCACTTGACCCCCGAGCGAGCTATATCCCTGCGGCATCGAAGGCGAAGAGGACATCCAGCCGGCGAACTCGGATAACTGGGCCTTGCCCAGGATCACGGCCCCGGCCTCTCGAAGTCGGCTCGTGAGCGTGGCGTCGCGGGGTGGGGTGTTCATCTCGAGGGCAATGGAGCCCGCCGTCGTCGGCATGTCGTGCGTGCCGATATTGTCCTTGAGGAGGATGGGAATGCCGTGCGGCGGGCCGCGGACGTGACCGGCCGACCGTTCGGCGTCCATCGCGGCAGCCTGTTCGCGCGCCATCCCGTTGATGGTCTGGATGGAATTGAGCTTCGGCCCTGCATTATCGAAAGCCTCGATGCGCCCGACGTAGGCGTCAACGAGGTCGATACTGGTCAGCCGACCCTCCGACAGGGCCTGCTGCAGGTCGCGCATCGTGGCCCTGTTGAGGTCGATGCCGCGCACTGTGCCCCCACATACCGCAGAGTTCGCGCCGAGTGGATTCGTTGACCTGGCCGGATCAAGGTTTGGGGAGACCGCCAGACAGCCTGCGAGGACGGGCGCGACGAGCGCGAAGGCGAGGAGCGCGCGCATCACGAAAGCTCCAGGGTCAGGGTGAAGTCCGTCGGCGGGTTCTCGCAGTTGTAGACGATGGCGGTCCACTCGCCTTGCTCGCCGTCGCGAAGCTCGAAGCTGAACGTCTCCGGGGGCCCACTGTCATGCTGGAAGAGTTCGCCGTCCGGATCATAGAGGACGACGTCGAGGTCGTTCATGTCCACCACCGGGTTAGTGATGGGCCCATGGGTCTCCCAGTCCAGCGTCCCGTTCACGAACCGCGTGTCGGGCGGGACCTCGAAGGAGAACGTATCGCTCGACGCGTCGTGCGTGGCCTTCTCGGGGGCCGAACCCTCGTCAACGTAGCAGGACGGGACGTCGACGTGGCCGGCGAACGCGTAGGCGATGGGCTCGTCGAGGCCAGCGGCCAGCGAGGGATCGGCGCGGGCGACCCGCTCGACCGCATCCGAGGGCGCCAAGGGCCGGGCGCCCGTGGGGGCGCGAGCCTCGGCGAGAACGATCGCGCCGTCGCGCATGAACGCGAGGAGCGCGCGTTCCCCGCCCCACGCGAGGCCGTAGTAGCAGGATGCTCCGCTGCACCGAGGGTGCTGCTGGTATCCGTCGTCGCCGAGACCGACGGCCGGTCGGACCGTGGGGATGTCGTCATGCCGCCATTCCGCAAGGTGCACGTTCTGGACGACGGCCCCCGAGCGATCGAGGACAACATGCCGCATTTCGACGTCGAACGTGAATCGCGCCGTGGCGCGGACGCCGCCATACTCCTGGTCCCGCGCGTAGCGCACGAGCAGATGCTGGTCGCCGAAGGGGCCCGCTGCGCTCCAGTAGACCCGCGCGTAGTCCCAGGGGTCCTCGCTGAACGCCATGGCGCCGCCTGCCGGCTCCCACGTGAGACCTCCGTCCCGGCTCCGTTGGAGCATCGTGTCAAGGTCGCAGGGCGAGGGATAGCACGTGTCGTAATGCAGGGCCAGGGTCCCGTCGGCGAGGACGGTGAGGAAGGGAGCCCAGCCCTCTCCGACATCGCCGACGAGCAGCGTGGCGTTCCCGCTCGCGGAGTCGAAGGCGTAGATCTGCACGACCGCCCGCCCATCCTCCTCTTGGTGCGTGCATGCGAACAGGAGCGCGTCCCGGAACACCACCGGCATCCCCTCCCTGCCACAGGAGGCGCGCTGGCCGGGCTCCTGGTTGCGCCAGGTCACGCCGTGGTCCAGGCTCCACGCCACGTGCAGAAGGCGGCGCGCCTCCGCGTCCCCCAGCGCACCCACCGGCACGTCCTGCCACACCGTGTACAGCACGCCGTCCGTCGGATCGCGGACGATGAACGGGCGGTCCTGGCCCACACCGTTGTCCTGCAGCAGCACGGGTTCTCCCCAAGTCTTGCCGAGGTCGTCGCTGCGCACGTAGTACACGCGGAGGTCTTGCACGCCGCCCCAAAACTTGGTGGCGCTCCCCGCCTGCTGGACCAACGAGCCGTGAGTCGCAAGCGCGGTGACGTGGAGACTTCCCTCCGAGTCGAACAACACGGACACGTCGCCTTGGAAGGCAACGCGCACGGGGTCGGCGCTCGTGGCCGGCGCGATGGCGAAGGTCTCGCGCCACGTCGCGCCCCCGTCCTCAGTGACGTACACTGCGACGCGGCCCGCAGAGGCGTCTCCGCTCGCGAGTCCGAGGATGACATCGGCTACCGGGCTGCCGAAGTTCGCAGCCACGGCCATGACCTCGGGGTTCCCCGGGTGGATCGCCACGAAGGGCTGCTGCAGGACCGCGTCGTCCCGCGCGATCTGCGTGAGACAGGGCTCCCGAGCGCCGTCGCCCTCCCGGCCCGGGCAGACATACGGGTAGGGGAACGGGACGGTCGACGCCGCGGAGGAAAGCGAGGTTGGTTCGACCGACGGGCCCAGGCACCCCGCGAGCGCCGGCGCGACGAGCGCGAGGGCAAGGAGCAGCGGGCGCATCAGAAAAGCTCTCGGATAACGCATGCCTCGGTCCCCGCGTGCCAGGAGGCCTGGCGGCTCATAAGGGTATGGGCACCGGCGAAGCGGTTTCGGTGAACCAAGGAAAACGGGCAAGAACGAGACTTCTTGGTCCTCGACGTCCGCGTCGGCGGAAGTCATGTTCGAACTCCACGAAGACGCCAGGGGACCGTGGACCGCGGTCGTCACCAACTGCCAGAACCCGCCTACGGACTTCGTGCTCACCGTGGAGCTGTCGTGATGCGCGCGGCGCTCGTCCGCCGGCGCGATGGCGGCTGGGTACCGGCGCTGCCATAGCCATAGCCCCAGCCCCCTAAAAGTTAAATAGCGGCTCCAGCATGTCCGGCCCATTCCAGGCCCGTCTCCCTAGGTTGGAGTATCTATGTACCGCATGGTCGAGTTGGAGGACACCGTTCGCATCCCCCCGAACGAGCTCCATGAGGACGCCGACGTCGTCGTCCAGAAGCTCGTCCACAAGTCGTTCGAGGGGCGCCTTACGAAAAAGCACGGATTCACGGTCCTTGCGACGGACGTGAACCGCCTCGGCGAGGGTCGCGTGATCCACGGCGACGGGGCGGTCTTCCAGCGGGTGAAGTTCAACGCGCTCGTGTTCAAGCCGGAGGTCGGCGAGGTCGTCGAGGGCACGATCTGCGAGGTCGTCGAGTTCGGCGCCTTCGTGCGGTTCGGCCCCTTGGACGGGCTCCTCCACATGAGCCAGATCATGAACGACTACCTGAACGTCGACATCGCGAACGAGCGCTTGATCGGCAAGGAGACCGGCCGCACGCTCGCAATCGGGGACAAGGTGCGCGCGAGGCTCGTCACGGTCTCGCTGAACGAACTGTCGCCCCGCGAGTCGAAGATCGGCCTCACGATGCGCCAGCCGGGCCTCGGCAAGATCGAGTGGCTCGAAGAGGACCGGAGCGGCAAGGGCCCCGCGCCCGGTCGCGGACGGAGGCCCCCGAAGGGCGCCCCCCGCGGCGGCGGAGGTCCCCCGCGCGAAGGGGCGAAACCGGAAGAGAAGGAGGCGGGCGCGTGAAGGCCTGCCGCGACTGCCACTTCGTCACCGAGCTCGACTCGTGTCCCTCCTGCAAGTCGACCAACCTCTCGAAGGATTGGCTGGGGCTCGTCGTCGTGCTCGACGCAAAGAAAAGCGTCATCGCGAAGAAGATGAACATCGACACGCCGGGAAAATATGCTCTCAAGGTCCGCTGATCCGATGTTCGCGCTCCCCGAGGCGCTCCGACCCGAGCTCGCGAAGCCGTGGGGACCCGTGCTCTCCGCCCGCGAGGCCGCCGCGGAAGCCGCCCGGCACGACTTCGTCATCGCGGTCGGCGACCTTACGACGCAGCGCTTCCTCGCCGCGGGCGTCGATCCCCGCGTCGCGGTCGTCGACTACAAGACGCAGCGCACCGAATCGATGGAGGGCCTGAAGACGCTCTTGAAGAAGTCGAGCGAGCGGCAGGTCCTCTCCGCGAGGAATCCGCCCGCCCGGATCACGGGCGAGCTCTGGAACGCGATCGCGCGCGCGGTCGCAAGCCCGGCCCGGACGTTGATCGAGGTCGAGGGCGAAGAGGACCTCGCGGTCCTTCCCGCGATCCTCCTTGCTCCGCTCGGCGCGATCGTCGCCTACGGGCAGCCGAACCAAGGCATCGTCCTCGTCACGGTCGACGAGGCGCGCCGCTCCAAGGTCAAATCAATCCTCAAACGGATGGAGGAATCCTAGCATGGTAGCGATCGATATTACGGCCCAGAGGGAGAACCCGCTCTTGAAGCGGACCGAGATCCATTTCGTCGTGAACCACGGCGGCGAGCCCACGCCGAAGCGGGACGCCGTCCGTGAGAAGCTCGCGGGCAAGATCGGGAAGCCCGTCGAGACCCTCGTCATCGACAACATGGTGAGCGAGTTCGGCCGCGGTGTCACGCGCGGCTACGCGAAGGTGTACGGCTCCGTCGAGGCCGTGAAGAAGTCCGAGCCCCACTTCCTCCTCGTCCGCCACAAGCTTGCGGAGAAGAAGGTCAAGGCCGAGGCCGCCGCCGGCGGCGCCGCGAAGGCCGCACCGAAGAAGCGGTGATCCCCGATGGCCGAGAAGAAACCCGCCGCAAAGAAGGGGCCGTCGAAGGAAGGCCGCCGCACGCTCTACAAGGTCCAAGGTTCGAAGCTTGAACGTAAGCGCCGCTCGTGTCCGAAGTGCGGGCCGGGCACGTTCATGGCCGAGCACGAGAACCGTTTGGCCTGCGGGCGCTGCGGATACGCCGAGTTCAAGAAGTAGCCTCAC
>JBQTJL010000054.1:0-12982 GCA_052387135.1 Methanobacteriota archaeon
TTCACGATGCTCCGCGGGTCTTCCGGCGCGATGTAGATCGAAGCGCCGCCGACGACGCCGGGAATGAGGGGCGCGGGCGAGCCGCCGGTCGTCCCGACGCCGGTGTCGGCCGCGGCGAACGTCAGGAGCCCGTCGATCTCATAGTTGCCGATCGGGCCCGAACGGTTCCCCGTGTCCGACGGGTGCGTGCCGCCGATCTGGTGGGACCAGCTGAACGTGCCCTGCGTGAACGGGATCGACTCCGCGACCACGTCCGTCCTCGGCGCACCCGTGTTGCAGTAATACTGGCCGGACGCCGCCTGAGGCCCGGTCGGCCCGTCCCAATCACCGCTCCTTAAGTTTTCCCAGCCGCCACCGTTCGGCGGCGCCGGGATGGCGCTGAGGGGAGTCGACGCGATCGTCACGAATTCGGGCGTATCCACGCGCGCGCCGGCATCGTCGGGTGTCTCGTATCGATCCTCCAACGGCGTCACGTCGACCACGTAGCCAAGCGGTCCCTGGGCCTGTTGTGCGACGGTCGCCGACGGGAGCCCGGCCACGGCCAGGATCCCCACCACGAACGGGACGAGATTCCGCATCGGATCCACCTAAATGGAAGAAGCGATTCCGCGGCGCGCGGACGCTTCAGCCTCCGGCGGGGACGACCCCCTCGAACGGAATAGTGTTTTCCGTCGCTTTTTTGGACGCGCGGTCCGCCGCCGTCGCGAAACGAGAAAGAATCCCGCTCGACGGTCGAGTGGTGCGCCCGGAACCTTCGGACCGAACGCGTGCGATCCGGGAGACGCTTGGGGGGAACGACGCTTCAGACCCGCAAGGGGCCGCGAAGACCTTGATCGAAGAGTCGGCTCTCAATTCGCCGGGAGGCCCGCGGACGGCATCGTCCGGGCGCGCGAGCCTTCGAACGGGACATGGAGACGAACGCGCGCGTTGCCCATCCAACTCGTCGTCGTCCGGTCGGATGCATGCTACGTGAAGACGGCTTCTTGGTAGTGCGTGTGGGTATTGCTAGCGAAGGTTCCGACCTGCGGCAGGCTTCCGAACTCCTTCACGATGACCCGAGAGACGCCGAGCGGGACGTACCCGGCCTCCCCGCCGAATCCGTTCCCCGTCATCGCAGCGACTCCGGTGTCCTGGACCTGCATCGAATACATCTCCAGACAGTCGCCGGCGACGTTCGCCATGCAAAGGTCCGGGTCGGAAGGACCGATGCTGCCGACCGCCGTGTCGTCGTAGCCCCATACGGAGAACACGGTTCCCTCGCCGGCATCTTCGTCGTCAACGATGTGCATGAACGCGTCGGGGACCGGCACGACCCAGAGGAACCAGACCGCGTTCTGGTCGGCCCCTGTCGCAAGGAGGATCGTGAACGTCTCGTTCACGACACAGCCGGTCGCGGGGCCCGGCGACGTGCTCCCGCCGACGACGTAGTCCGCGCCGGCGACGAGCTCCTCGAACGTGGGCTCGAGCGTGGTGTCGGGATGCGCGCGCTGGCAATGGTGAGGATCGATGCTCGAGACGGCCGGCGCGGATTCGTGCGTGGCGGTCGCGGTGAGCATCAGGACCGGAACTGCGGCAAGCAGGATACAGAACGGCACGATCCGAAGGTCCCTCATCGTGAAGCCTCCCGGCTTGGGGTGAGGGCGGCATCACGCGCACGAAGCCATAGGGCTTCTCGTTATCATTTTGGACCGGCGCTCCGGGCCGCTTCGCCCCGCGGCGTCCGGCAGCAACTCGTCTGCCTGCCGTTATTAGCATGGAAGTCGACGGCGCTCACGCCGCCATTCCCCGGCCCCCGTTCGTCGTTCATGCGTCCACGAGCACCGGAGGGAGCGGCGCAAAGGGGAGACGTCCACGTACCCTCGAAGTCGACCTTCCGTAGTCCGGTCGCGACTATCGGCGATCCTGTCGATCGTCGCGAGCCTTACGTTCCCCGGCGGGCTGGCGGGCGGCCCCTTCGAGCCCCCGAATCCCCAGGAGCCCGTTGCGTCTCACCTTTTGACGGCGGGCGACCTCGAGTGGATCACGGGTAAAGAGACGGCGCCCGAATCGGGCGCCGAGCGCCTCGTCGCCGACGACGAGGGCGGCCGCGGCCCGGGCAGACCTCCGGCCCCCGCGCAAGATCCGCCAGCGGCCGAATCCGGGGCCCCACATCTTCCCGTCCCGTCCGCGCCCGATTTCCAGCCGGTTCCAGGGGGCGGACAGGTGGTCCCGTCGATCAACGATTTGGGCACCCCGGCAGCCATGCCGCGGGCGCCGTCGATTCCGCGCCCCGGTTCGCCATCCGCCCTCCACGCGCTGGACGGACCGGGGCACGCACTGGCGGCAGACGTCCCCGCCGACCACGGCGGGCCGGCCGAAGCGCGCGCCTCGCGTCCGCACGGGCGTCCCACGGAGGAGGCCGATTCCGGGCAGCCATGGACGAGCCAGCCCGGGGGGACGCAACGCCAGGACGCGCACCATGTCCACGCCACCCCTTTGGATGCCGCGTCGAACGGAGATCGGGAGGCCGCCCTCGGATCCCAGGTCGTGGAGCGGACGCGGGTCTCCGCGATCCTCCTTTCGACCACGTCGGCGGTCGCCATCCTGCTCTACCATCGGATGCGTCCCGAGAAGACGCTCGAACAACGAACGCGGCTTCGGATCTACGCCCGCCTCCATGAGCGGGGGTACCTCGTGATTTCGGAGGCCGCCCGCGAGTTGGGGCTTGCCCGGACGACCATCGTATACCATCTCGCGATCCTCGCGGGGTCCGGCCTCGCACGCTCGCACTCGCAAGGGCGCCTCGTCATTTGGGTCCCGACGGGCACCACGAACGCGCGCGGGCGACCGACGATCCTTTCGCGGAGGTGCCGTGACGTGCTCGAGGCCGTCGAACTCCAGCCAGGCGACGTCCTCGCGAACTATCAGCGGTCGACCGGAATGCGAAAAAGCCTGGTGCACTACCACCTGCAGCAGCTCTGCAGGGAAGGCCTCATCGAGCGCCGCGTCGAAGCGAAGCGCCACCGGTACTACCCCCGGACGTGGGCGAATGGACTCCTACCGGCCGCCGCCCTCCAACCATGACGGCCCCATTTCGCCCCCCGTTCTCCGGCGGGGGAGACGCGCCGATGAACGCCTCGTAGGGATCGAAGCCGCCTCGCGCATCGAGGCCGCCCCAGCCCCCCGCCTCATGCCCTGCGTCGCGATCTTGGCGGCCCTGACCGAGCCGTCCACGAACTAGCGGGGGCGTCCATTGCATCCGTCAGGGGCCCTGTTGCACGTTCCGATAGTACCGGAATCGAGCCTCGTACTGGAGTTCCATGTACGCCCGGGCCTCGGCGGGTCTCGCCGGCCCCTCGGCCCCGTCCACGATCGACCGAAGGTCGTCGGCGGAGTCCAGGCCGACGTGCCCCCACCCGGTCTGGACCCATGGGGCAAACGGTGCCACGGGGACCGTGGCGCCCGGACTCCAATCCTCGGGCGTCCACCATACGGCCGTCCGGTTCAGCGCCTCGCGCAGTTCGAGCGCGGTCAGTACGCCATCGGCCAAGAACGGGCCGGTGCCGCCGGCGGCCGCCACCAGTCCTCCGGCGGTCCCTTCATCGACGTCGACGTGCTCCGACCGGAGGTCCCCGAGGGCCCGGGACAGGGTGCCGGCCACGTTGGGGGCGGCGAAACTCGTGCCGCTCGCGGTGGCCGTGCCCGAGAGGCTCGCAAACGAGGGAAGCCCTGCGATCGTGTAGTCGCTCACGACGTCGGGCCCTTTGGACGCTTCCGGTTGCTCGCCGGAGGCCGACGGTTGCGAGCCGCCCACGGCGATGACCTGGGGAAATCCGGTGGGCTGCGTCACCATCTGGGGGTTCGGCGTGTTGCCGGCCGCGGCGACAAGGACCTTTCCGGACGCGGCGGCGGCCTCGATCGCCGCGTTCACGCCGAGGAACGGCACGGCGACGCCGCCAAAACTCATGCTGATCACGTCGATCCATGGTTGGGAGGCGGCCCACACGATGCCGGCGCCGCCGATCGCCTCGATGGCGACGAGGAGCACGTCGTCGTTTGCCCGCTCGACCGTGCCCGCCGTCAAGGTCCCGTGCCCGTCGTCGTCGAGGATGCGGCGCGTGTCCGGCGCGGAGTTCAACGCGGACGCCACGCCCATGTCGATCACGCCGACGAGGTTCGTGCCCGGGACCCAGTAGAGGCGTGCGCCCTCGACGGAGTTCCAAAGGGCCGCGTCGTTTGCGACCGCGGCGCCGTACGAGGGCGCTGCGAAGTCGAGCACGAGCGGCGCCGCAGCCGCGGGGAACCCCGTGATGTAGGTCGCCGGGTGCGCGGTCCGACCCGTCCGCCGGAAGGCGGCGTGGTACGGGTTGATGCCGGTGTCGATGACCGCGACCACGACGACGGCGTCGCCGGTGAAGTCGCCCGCGGTGGTGAAGCTCCCGACCGGAGAGGCGACGCCGTTCGAGACGACGCGGAACGCGTACGTCGTTCCCGCGGACAGACCCGGAAGGTCGACGGCGTGGACGAGGCTCGTCCCGCTGTGGTTCGCGCTCGACGTGAGGTTCGCCGGGTCCGGACCGTACTCGACCGTGCCGTCGGCGAGCCGGTCCGTCCGCCACGAGATGCGCGCGGACCCGAGCGTCGGAAGGAACACGTCCGCGGCGAGGGCCGAGACGACCGTCGGCGTCGACGGGTCGACGACCGACACCCCCGCAGATGCCCCTCCGGCGGATCCGGTGCTGTCGGTGACGATGAGGGTGGCCTCGTAGTGCCCGGGGGCCCCATAGGCGTGGACTCCCGTCACGGTCCGCAACCACGTCCCCGCGGGGCTCGTCGAGTTGCCGTCGCCGAACCGCCATTCGTACGTGAACGGGGGGAGTCCTCCGGGGATCGAGCCCTCGAACGACACGGTCTCGCCCGCCGTCGCCGACGCGGGATCGGCCGCGACCGTCGCCGCAGCCGTCTCGATGCGGAGCACGGAGTCCGCGGCCGCCCCGTCGCTCCACACGAGGGCCCCGGTGGCACCGCTTCCGGACAGCGCCTCCGCCGTCACGGCCACCCGGACGCTCGCCCCCGCCGGCAGGGCCGCCGAAAGGATCGCCAACGGCCACACGATCCGGATCGGCTGGACCGGAAGCACGAAGGCGTTTGGATTCGCGCCGCTTACGTATTCGGTCCGCCGGGCGACGAGCACCGAGCCCTCCGCAGTGTCTGCATACACGCGCGCATCGAGAAAATTCAGGGCGAGCGCCGGCGTCGCGGTCGTAGAGCTTATGACGATCTCGGCCGTGGCGCGCGTCACCGTGAGCGCGGCCGAGAGCGGCGAGGAACGCCAGACTGCCGGGGTCACGTCCGCGCTCCCCGCCGCGACCACGGCCTCCGGGGTCTCTTCGGCCGGTCTCGTGGTCGTGAGGGCGCCCGACGCGCCTCGGAGGGAATAGACGAGCGTCCCCAGCGGGGGGTCCGTCAAAGGCACGAGCGGCGGGCTGCCGGCCGTCCCGCGGAGCAGGAGCGTGCTGTCAAAGCGCTCGGAACCGTAGAGGAGCACTGCCGGGCCGCTGTCGCCGCGGTTGAAGAACCCTTGCGCGGCCACCTCACGGAGGAGCGACGAGCCCGCCGACACGGCGGGTTGCGTGAACGTGAGTTGCCATCGGATCTGCTGTGGAACGCCCGGAGTCGTGAAGACGTTGGCGTTCGCGCCCGCCGCGAAGGGCTCGCGCTGGCCGATGAGCGTACGCGTCCCGTCCGGATCCAGCCGGTAGACCCTCGCATTGAAAACGCTTGCCGCAAGGGCCGGCGTCGTCGCACTGAACGCCATCCACAAGTCCACACGGGCGCCGGTGACCATGATTGGGGCGGCAAACGGCGCGGAGCGGAAGAGGGCGGACCCTGCCGTATCGACGTAGATGGGATCGGCCCGCGGCGGATCGGTTCCGGGCGGCGCCGAGGACAACGTGCGGTGGACGAACGGGTGGGACCCCGACGCCGCTAGGTGCAGAAAAAGGAGGGCGTCGCGTTCGACCGCCGGAATCACGAAGTCGGGAACCGGCAGGGAATCGACCTCCGTTCCGTTGAGCCGATACGAAATGCGGACGCCGGTGAGGCGGGCGCCCTCCGATGCCCCCTCGGAGAGGACGGTCTGCACGAGATCGCGGGGGACCGTGAAGGTCGTCGCGTTCGTTCCGCTGGGATGGAGCATCGCGAGGGGCGACCCGAGGAACGCGGAGCCTGCCACGTTGTTGAACAGGAACCAACCGGCGGGGTTCGAAGAGGAACCGTTGATCACGACGTAGTTCCTCGCCGGGGCAGCGAGCGAAGCCGTCGCCGGAGGCACGATGCCAAAGAACAGACGGAACTCGTTTCCCCCGCGGCGGGACGGCTGGACGATGCCCGCGACCGTGACGTCGAAGTACAGGTTTTCGTCGTCCACGCGAAGGCGCGCGTCCACGATGTCGTGGTCCGGGTTCGGCACGGCGACGGCCGGCGGCGCGATGGCTCCGAGAAGCCCCGGTGAAATCGCCATCAACAACAACAACAACGACAGCGTGGGTCGGGGGCTCGTGGATCGCAAGACATCACCGCGTACGCTCGCGATACCCGCCGTTCGGTGTTTAATTCTTCTAGCCATGATTTTGGACGGTTCGCCTGCGCGTTCGAGGCAGATTGGCGGCTGCCAAGCGTAATGCCGACCGAAGTCGCCTTGCCTGCAAGGTTCACGGCATGGTCTTCACACGCGTCCATCGGATGTTCCGCGGCGTCGTCCGCGTCGCCGCGGAGGCGGGCGTGCCCGTGAGACGGTTCTTCGCGAGGCAGCGACCCCTCGCCGTTCTCTGTCTCGGGCTTGGACTCATCACGGGAGCGGCCGCCGCATCCGGCCTCGGCGGCCGGTTCGACGGGAGGATCTCGGATGGAACCCTCGTCGGCTTCCATCTCGACCTGCGGGCAGCCGACGGGTCGCTGCTCTACACCACGGACTCCGAGCTCGCGGCCGAGGCGATCGCCGCAGGGAACGAGCGGCTGAACCCGAACCTGACTTCCCGCACGTATGGACTCCGGCACAGGATCGTCGATCTGGATCGGGAAGACGCCGAGTTCATGGGCTTCGAGCAGTTCCTTCTGGGTCGCCGCGCCGGAGAGACGGCCCGAACGCCCCTGGTGGACCAGCCGCTCGGACCCGTCGAAGAGTATACGATTCCCCGGACGCTTGGCCCCGTATCTCCTTACTTCGCCCTGGGTCTTGATCGGGTACGGAACCACCCGGAGGAATATGCGGACGTCGATCCGACCCAAGAGTTCGAGGTGGGAACGCGTCTGCCCTATGCCGGGTTCCTCGAGGCCGAAGTGGTCGCGGTCGACAACGATACCGCCCTCCTGCGCATGGACGCTGGCGACGGGCACCGCTTTCTGTCCGGGTCGCTCGGGTTCAACCTGACGACGGAGCGGACGCAGGATGGTCAAATGACCTTCCACCCCGATGTCGAAGTCGGCGATGTCTTCGTAACGCGGGGATGTCGTCTTCCCCTGGAGACGATCGAGCCAGGGCGATATCGAGTCGTCCACGTCGGGGACACGGGAATCCTGGTATCGCCCGCCCCGACCTATATCGAGGGTTTGTTCGGCCGACCGCTTCGGGCCGAGTTCCGAATCCAAGAAGTGAGCGAATTCCCGGAAGCGCTCGTTGCCGCCGCGACCGCCGGTCAGATGCTCCGGCTCGTCCAGGCGCGCATCAGTAGCTGACGGCAGCAGGACGTGAAACGATGGACCGACGACGCAAGAAGGCTATTAGGATGGCAGCGCTGACCGCGATCATGGGGAGCCCGTGGATGCTGGGGACCGACGCGCTCGGTGAAGTCACGGCGCCGATTTCGGAATGGCACGGACCGGGACTCCCCCCGGACATGGATGACGCCTCCGTCATCGCGTTCCCCACGACGACCGCCGGAACCACCGACCTCGTGAGCATCGCGGAGGTGGTCGGGTTCTTGGACGGCGCATCGGGATGCGCCGAAATCTGTGAGGATTGCTATGAAAATGCGGTGGAGGTCTGCGGAAAAGGTAACGTGTCTTCGGTGGAATGCGTGAAAGCCTGGGAATGCTCATGCGGCCGCCACTGGTGCTGGTGCAAGTACGAGTGCGAGTGCAAAATCACGTGCAAGGATTCTTCGGACGAATTGCTCACACTGGTGAAATAATGCGATTCGTGTTCCTCGCCACGCTTGCGGCCATGATCTTCCTCGGACCGGCGGCGTCCGCTACAGGACACCGTCATTGCGGAGGCGCCGAAGTGCGAGTACAGCGCAACGGCGACGGTGGCACCAGGCGGGCCGGGCGTCCGGGTGGAGGAAACGTGCCGCGACGGCGGGAGTGTATGCGTGTGGTACGCTGAAGTGAAAGACGGCGCCATAACCCAGGGGCGATACTGCAACCCCTACTGCAGCCCGCCATGGGGCTGCAAGCCGCCATGGGGCGGCCCCTAGCGCGTCGGGGGCGGGCGGCGTCACATCGAGGCAGGCTCGCCCCTCGGCTGGTTTTCTCGGCGGTCGCAAAGAAGGACGGATGGACGCGGAGGCGCGTCCATCCTCATACGAAAAGACCATGACCCTCCCCCATGCTCTCGGCATCGTGAGGACGCCGCCGATCCGCGTGCCGAGACCCGCGCCGGACGATATGGCGCTCCGAGTCGGAACGTTCCGGCGGAGCCGATGGTGACGCCGGTGCGCGACGCCGATCCTCGGAAGGCCGGCGAAGCGGGAGCCGACCACCGGCTCACCGAGCTCCTGGCTGCGCTCGCAAGCGAACAGCGGCTCGCGCTCCTCCGGGCAACACGGACGCCGAAGAGGCTCCACGAAATCGAGGTCACGACCACGGACCCTGCCGACGGCCGGACGCGGAACCTCACGCGCCAGACCGTGTCGACGCACCTAGAGAAGCTCGTGGAGGCCGGCCTCGTCCAGGCGCGGAAGGTCCCCCGGGACCAGGGCGAAACGACGGAATACGTGCTGAACCATCAGACGGTCTACGCGGTCCTCGAAGAGCTCCGCACGGTCGCGGCCCTGCGGCCAACGGTCGAGCCGGAAGCCGCCACCATGAAGGGCGACCTTCGGCTCGCGGCGGGCGGCGAACAAGGTCCCTGTCTCATCCTCGTGAAGGGCCTCGACGAAGGAACGATCTTTCCGCTCGCGCCGACGTTGCCGGGGCGCGCCCGCTGGGTGATCGGCCGCCGGCGCGGCCTTCCCGTGTCGCTCGACTTCGACCCCTTCGCAAGCGCCGAGAACAGCATCGTCACCCTTTCGGAAGGGTCCTACGGCCTCGAGGATCTTCCGACGAGCCGCAACGGGACGATGCGCAACTTCCGACGGCTCGCGCGCGGCGAGCGCGCTGCCCTTGTGGACGGCGACGTGATCGGCGTGGGGCAGAGCACGCTCGTATTCCGGCATCGCCCCTGAGCCGGACGACGATCCATGGTCACTAGGGGGCCGGAAGACGCCGGTCGGCGCGGGCCGGGCGGAGGCCCGCTCCCTCGATCGGCCCCAACGGGGCGCGCGTCAACTCGTTCCCATGATCCTATGGACGCACGAATCGAAGGCGCGAGAGGACGATCGCCCCGGGCCGCGACCGGCGCGAAGCGCGCCGCGCTCAGGGGGTCAGACATCATCGAGCGCGAGCGCCACCCCGATCTCCTCGGCGGACCGGAACCTCGCTCCCGGATCCTCGGCGGTCGCACGCGCGAGGACTTCGGCGAGCCGGCCGCGCGGATCCGGAAGCCGCAGGAGGGCAAGGATCCGGCCGGCGGCGTACAGGTCCGAGGCCGTGGTCGGCCGGCTCCCTCGCGCGACCTCGGGCGCCGCGAACCCGGGCGTCCCCCGGGCCGCCCCCGTCTCGCCGAGCACGCCGGTCGGCGCCTCTTCCGGAGCGGTCGCGATCCCGAAATCGCCGAGCTTCGCGGTGCCTGCGCCGTCGAGGAGGATGTTTCCGGGCTTGAGGTCGGCGTGCACGATGCCGCGCCGGTGCGCCTCCGCGAGCCCTGCCAACATGCCTTTCGCGACGTGGACCGCCTCGCGATCGGTCAAGGACCGGTTGGCGAGCCGGTCGTGCAAGCTCCCATTTTCGAGGAACTCGGTCACGAGGAGCGTCGCCCCCGGGCGCGAAACGACGTCATATAGCGTCACGACGTTCGGATGTTGTAGCCGCCCCATGACTTGCGCCTCACGAAGGCCCTCGGACGACGTCGACCCTCCGAGGACTTCCTTCACGGCGACCTCGCGTCCGACGAGCCGGTCCCGCGCGGCAAAGACGCGGCCGGACCCGCCGCGCCCCAGCAATCGGACGAGCTCGTACCGTCCGCCCACGACCGCGCCCGGCGTAAGCGGCGCGGCGAGCGTCGATTCCACGAGCCGCTCGACCCCCATCGCCGCCGCCGGACTGATCGCCAGTTCGTCCCGGAGGGCCGCGAGCGAGCCGGCATCGATCGAGAGCCTCCCCTCGCTCGCAGCCTCGTGCACTGCGCGCTCGTAGAGCTCGAGCGCGGCCGGGCCGCCGCCTTCCTCCGGGACGCCGTACAGCCTCGCCGCGGTCTTCGAGACGAACACATAGAAACCCTGGGAGGCGGCCAACGCGACGAGGAGGAAGCCGATCTCGATCGGGGAGATCGGGGCCATGGGCTCGCCGAGGAGCGTCCGGAACGTGATGATGCCCAGCGCCGCGATGGCGACGGCGACGACGCCGACCATGCTCCGGGCGGCCCGGCGCCGCGAAGCGGCACGGAACTCCACCAGCCGATGCGTGAACATCGCCTTCGACAGGAGCGCCATCGCCACGATCCACCGGACCGGGTCCATCAACCCCAACACGAGCTCGGACGTTCGGGCCGGGATCGGCAGGTCCACCCCATGACCGGCCCGGAGCACCGCGGAATGCTCGAGGATCGCAAGAAGGATGCCGGCTCCCACAAAACCGGCCGCGTACACCCGGACGGACGAGGCCGATGGACGTCGCCAGACGTACGCGGACAGCCCGAGCCCGAAGACCACCAACGGCAGGTACACGACGAGGACGTCGTTTGCGAGCCGGATGGGTTGCCCTAGTGCGGAAAGCGCCACGAGGAGGACGGACCCGCCCAACGTATGGAGCCCCGGCAACGCGATGAGGGCGACGGCACCGAAGAGAAGGCGGACCCCGACGTCACCCGGCCAGCGGAGAAGCCGGCGGAGCGATTCGAAGAATGCGAGCATCAAGAAGAGCAGGCCGAGGCCCCGGATCCCTCCGACCGTCGCGAGCCCGACCGGGTCCGCGAGGTCCTGCGGGAACAGGGCAAAGGCGAGGACCGCGGCGAAGCCGCCGAAGCAAAGCGTGAGATAATGGCGGTCGCGGACGGTCGGCTCCGGCCGCGACGAGGCAACGAATCCGTACAGGAAGATCGGGGCTAGGCCCGCGACGATGAGCCCCATGCGGAGCCATGCGATGTGGGGGAGGCCCAAGCGTGAGGGGGGCCCGAGGATCGCCGAGCCCAGCGCCACCAACAACAAAAAATATCCTAGGAGGGGCTCGCCGGGTCGGCGTGCCTCGGCGAAGACGAGAAGGCCAAACGTGAGCGTGATGCCTGCCGTAAGGAGAAGGAACGCATCCTGTACGGTCATCCGAGCTCAGGGAGTCTGACGTCCGGTGTGTAGATAAGGGTTCTCGACAGGTGATGTAAGCTCAGGACGGCGCGTACGTCAAGGTTACCGCCCCTCGCGAGGCGATTCCGCAATCGGGCACGGGGCTCCGGAGAAAGACCAGGAACGGCAGCGTCCGGTTCCACGGCGTCGTGCTATGGGACATGTTCACGGACGTCCCGCAGCCAGCGAGCCTCGGCTCGCCAACGGACGCGCCGCACCGGAAGTCTCCGTCGGAGTCTTGGCACGCGACGTATGAGACGTTACCATCGGAGCGATCCACGATGTCGAGCCGGATCGGATCGCGCCACGACGACGGAAACAGGATGCCGCCGACGTTGGCGCCCTTTCCCACGGGCTCCCAAAACACGCCGGGTGTCGCAAGCTCATACGTCCTCTTGAGGGTCGCCGGCAGGACTCCCCCTTGCAGGACCTTTACGGAGAGATCGATGCCTCGGGCCGCCTCCACGGACACCACCGCGGCGCCAACCGGTATCATGCAGGTCTCGTCGGGCGAGTCCGACACGCACGTGAAGTTCGCGATGAAGGAGAAGCATTCCGGCGCCGGAGTCGGCTCCGTGAGGGCTCCCGCGGTGCAGGACGCGTCGTCGGTGGCTGCCGCCCGCCTGGACCAGAAATAGACGTCGAGGTCGTATCCGAGGCCGCCATGGTCGACCGTCACCGTACGGACGATCGTGCCGGCCGGCGGCGCTTCGAAGAAGAGCGAATCCACACCCTCCGCGCCGGTACGGCCCGAGACGCTCTGGATCCCCGTGTTCGTGTGGGTCCCGCCGACGGCCAGGTGGCCGCGGGCCAAAACCTGGCTTTCATGTTCCGCCGGCGCAGGGAGCGCCAGCGCGGGGAGGACAAAGAGGAGTGCAATCGCCAGGGAAGAAACGCGCATTGCCACGAGGAGACCATCCGCTCGTCTTGAAGCCTGGCAGACGACCGTCTGCCCCGTGTCGAGGGAGCGGCAGTGCCGGGATCCCCGCGACGAAAAAAACCCGAATGCCGCGGCGGCCCTCCCGCCGCGGCATCGGTCCCTCGCCGTTCAGACGCGCACGAGCCCGAACGTCAACGTGTCCCGGATGAAGAGCGGCGCGACGCTCCCCGGGCCCCGGAACGGGTCGCCGTAGCACTCATCCCGACGCAGCGCCCAGGAATAGTTCGCATCGTTGCAGTCGGTGACCGTGTCTCCGACGAGCGTTCCCGCGACCGCGCGGGCCAATGGGCCGGGGCCGAAGTCCGCAAACGGCGTGTCCCCCGCGAACGTGTGCGACATCACGAAGAAGTCGATCGTGGAGGGGGCATCCGAGCCCCGCGCCCGGGTCTGGTTCGGGAGGGTCGGG
>JBQTJL010000055.1:0-10724 GCA_052387135.1 Methanobacteriota archaeon
ACGGTCACGGTCGAGAACGCAGGCAACCTCGCCGAGACGGTCGTCCTTCAGGTCGCCGACCTTCCCCCGGGCTGGCGCGCGACGCTCTCGGAGTCCCGCGTGCCGCTTTCCGTCGGCGGAGCGGAACGCGTTCGGCTCTCGGTCGAGCGGCCCGGTGTCGCGCCGGCGACCGGCGTCTCCGATGCGGCGCCCGCGCTCGTGCTCCTTGCGCACCACGAGGAGGCCGCGGGCGGCGCGGACGTCCTCCGCGTGCCGCTCACGATCGAGCGCCACGAACTCTCCCTCGGCGCCGCCCGCCGGACGCCGCTTCTCGCGATCCGCGCCGGCGACGACGTCCGCGTCGACGTCCCCGTCTCGAACGCGGGCGACGGCCCCGCGCGCGACCTCGTCGTCGGCCTCTTCGTCGACGGCGTCCTCGCGGACGCGGTCGTCCTGCCGGAG
The DNA here is from genome assembly GCA_052387135.1 of Methanobacteriota archaeon. Classification (GTDB taxonomy): domain Archaea; phylum Thermoplasmatota; class SW-10-69-26; order JACQPN01; family JBQTJL01; genus JBQTJL01. The sequence continues at coordinate 442 of JBQTJL010000055.1, forward strand.
GTCGGGGCCGGCGCCACCGTCCCGGTCTCGCTCGGCTGGGTCGCGGCGCGCGGCGCCCGCGCCGGCGTCGTCGTCGTCGATCCGTTCGCGAAGGTCGTCGAGGCGGACGAGACCGACAACGCGGTCGCGGTCGACCTCGGCGTCGACGCGGGCGGCCTCGGCGAAGTCACCGGTCTAACGGCGATCCCCGGCCCGGGCCTCCTCTTCCTCTCCCTAGCGGTCGCGGCGGCATGCATCATGTGTCGGAGGCGAACACAAAAGTGAATGGGGGGCGGGCGGCGGCGACGGCCGCGTTGGTCCTAGCCTCGGCGCTCTCTGCCGTCCCCGCGGGAGACGTGACCGCGAGCGCGCAAGGGTCCACGGCCTGGTTCGGACCCGACGTCGTGGGCGACGTGCGGCAAGGCTGGGACCTCCGCCTCCTCCTTCGCGTCACGAACCCGCACCCGTACCCGCTCACGGACGCGGTCGTCGAGGCGCCGCTCGACCATGCCCGGATCCTCGGCGAGGCCGGATGGCCGAGCGTCGCCCGCGCCGGGACGCGCGAACTGAAGGCGTTCACGCTGGACCCCGACTCCTGCCGCGTGGTCGAGCACCGCGCCGAAGGGGGCGGCCCCGGCGCGGCCCTCGTCTTCGACCCGGCTCGCGAAGGCCCCGGCATCCCCACGATCGCGCGGTCGATCGTCCCGTCCCGGTTCGACCCGGTGCTCTACGAGGCGCGCACGTCCTCCCCGTTCGATCCTTCGTCGAACCCGGCGGGCACGCTGCTCTTTCCGCTCTGGGGCCGCACCGAGCCCGGCGAGACGCGGCTCTTCTTCGCCTATTTCGAGGTCCAGGAAAACCACGACACCGCGCCGGACGACCCCGAGCGGGCCGAGACCGCGCCCGGCGCGCGCACGCGCGAAGCGTTCGGCCTACTCGCGGGATCACGGTGGATCCAGCGCGGGGTCGAGCTCTGGGGCTACGACCCCGGCGTCGCCGGAAAGAGCCGCCTCGACGTCGTAGGCCTCCACGACAACACGCAGGTCACGGTGCTCCGCACGAGCGGCGGGGGGCGCCTCGAGCCGGTCGCCGAGCCCGGTCTCCCGAACCCCGCCACGATCGGCCCCGGCGAGGTCGTCTCGTACCCCGGCGCGACCACCGCGCGGTTCAAGGTCGTCGCCACGAAACCGGTCGTCGCGGGGATCCGCGGCGGCGGCACCGGCGCCATCGTGAGCTATCCCTCGAAGGACCGCGGGCTCCTCGGCTCCGAGTTCGTGATCGTGCCCTACGCGACGAAGCTCACGCTCGTGAACCCCGATTTTGCCGCCCAACCGGTCGTCCGCGTCACCGGCCCCGGGCACGCCGGCACATCGGTCGCGTTCGGGACGGCCCGCGTCGCCACCGTCGAAGGCCTCACGCCGTGCCCGCCCCCGTCCGGCGCCGGTCCGTGCACAAGCTACACCCTGAAGGAGGAGTCGGGACGCCCGTTCTTCGTATTCTCGTCCTCGGACGACCCGAACGCGGCGCGGGGAAGCGCGGTCGCCGACACCGGCGCGCCGGCCGGCTTCCTCCTCTATGCGCCCACCGCCCGCGCGGACCCGATGCTCCGCGTCGCCGGCGTCGACCCGCAGGCGTTCGCGCTCCTTCGCGACCCCGCGCGCGCCGAACCGCTGCGGGCGGGCTGCGAGGAGGTCGCCGAGGGCGCGGGCCGCGCCCGCGAGATCCGGCTCACGGCGTCGGACACCGCGAGCCCCGTGCTCCAGCTCGAGGCCGTGAGCGCCGCCTGCCGCACGACCGCGCCGCCCGGGCGGCTCCTTGCGACGACCGGCCCCCGCCTCTCCTCGGCCGGGAGCTCGTTCGGCGGGACGTTCGGCGAGCGGTTCGAGGTCCGCGGACCCGTCGTCGTGATCGCGACCGAGAACGGCACCCGCGTCGACGCGACGCTCGCGGACGGCTCCGGGGCCGTGGCCGAGACCGCGAGCCTCCTCCTCAACAAGGACGACGCGCGCCCGGCGCCGCGGGAGGAGAGCCTGTTCTCCCGCGACGGGGCGCCGCTCACGATCCGCGCGACGAAGCCCGTCGTCGTCTGGCCGCGGCTCGACCCCGCCCGGTGTCCCGGGACCCCGTGCCCGTACGCCGCATACCTCGCGGGCCGCGCACCCGCGCCCACGGTCGCGGTCGCCGACGCCGAGTTCCGCGGCTACCTCGTGGGGCTCGCCTCCGCCGAGTCCGACGTGGACCCGGTCGTCCGTGCGGCCGCCGCCGGAGAGCCCGCGACGTACCGGCTCGTCGTCTCGAACCGCGGGCGATGGTCGGGCGGGACGCCGCTTTCGGACACGATCCGGCTCGCAACGAACGCGACCGCCGGCTGGAACGCGACGCTCTCCGACGAGGCCGTGCGGCTCGCGACCGACGAGACCGCCGCCCTGACGCTCACGGTCCGGCCGCCCGCGAACGCGACGCTGGGCGCGCGCGGAGACGTCGTCGTCACGGCGGTGTCCGAAGGGAACCCGAACATGACGACGGGTCTTCGGACCGTGACCGAACTCGTCGCGACCTACCGCGTCGGGCTCTGGCTGTTCTCGGAATCCGGCCCCGACGAGCACGAGGCGGCGATCCGGCCCGGCGAACGCGTCGTCCTTCCGTTCGTCGTGAAGAACCTCGGGAGCGTCTCGGACTCGTTCTCGCTGTCGGTGGCGGGCGCTCCCGCCGACTGGGCCGTGACGCTCGATGCGGCCACGGTGGCGCTCCCCGCCGGAGGCGTACGGCAGGGCAACCTCACGATCGTGCCGCCCTCCGCGGTCGCCTCGTCCGCGACGCTCGACGTCGTCGCGACCTCCGCCGCAAGCGACGAAGCGACCGCGCGCGTGCGGGTCGCCGTATCCGTGAACCCCGAAGCGAAGATCGCGCTCACCGCGCCGCAGCCGTTCCTTCGCGCGCCGCCCGGCGGTGAGGTCCGGATCCCGGTCGCGGTCGCAAACCTCGGAGAGGCCCCCGTCTCGATCCGGTTCAACCTTTCCGCGTTGCTCCCGCCCGGGTGGGCCGCCCCCGAGATCCGCGTCGCGAACGCGACGCTCTCCCCGCCGGAGCTCTCCGGGGTCCCGCCGGGCGCCCCGGTCGCGCTCGTGGACGACGTCCCGGTCCCGGCCCAGGCGACGACGCTGGAGAGCGCGAGGCTCCGGCTCCTTGCCGAGCCCGCGCAACGGGGCGCATCGGGTAGCGCCGCCGTCGTCGTCCTCTCCGCGGCGCCGCTCCCGAGGCACCGGCTCGCGGCCTCGCTTCCGCCTGCCGTGCCGCTCGAGCCCGAAGGCACGACCACGGTCCCGCTCACGTTCCGGAACGACGGGAACGGGCCCGAGACCGTGACGACGCGCCTTGCTTCCGCGACCGCCGGGCTCTCCGTCGCGACCCCCGAGCGCGTGCGGATCCCGCAGGGCGACGAGCGCACGGTGGAGCTCCTCGTCACGCCGGCCGCGAGCCGCCCCCCGGGTCCCGCGAACGTGACGCTCTCCCTCGTGTTCGAGGACAACGCGGAGCAGCCGCTCACGATCGACCTTTCGATGCCGGCCCGCCACCGGCTCGCGATCGAGGCGCCGGCCGCCGTCGCCGCGACGCCGGGCGTCCCCGAAGAGGTCCGCCTTGTAGTACGGAACGCAGGGAACGTCCCGGCCGAGGCAAAGCTCTCCGCCCGGGGCCCCGACGTGGCGGTCACGTTCGCGCCGCAAAACCTCACGCTCGCGGCCGGGACCTCCGGCGAGGCCGTCGCCCGGATGCTTCCCGCGCGGTCGCTGCCGGACGGCGCCCGCACCGTCGCGTTCGTCGCCGAGACCGAGGGAGCCTCGAGCGAACGGAACGTCACGCTCGCCCTCGCCCGACCCGACCTCGCGGTCGAAGAGGCCCGCATCACGTCCCGCGGCGGAGCCGGCGACCTCCTCACGGTCGAGGCCCGCGTCGCAAACCGCGGGAGCGGCGTCGCGGACGGCGCCGTCGTTGTGCTCCGCGTGAACGACCTCGTCGCGGACAACGTGACGCTCGGGATCCTGCCGCCCGGCCGTTCGGTCCCGGTCGCGATGCGATGGGTCGAGGAGCGGGCCTCGTTCCGGCTCGCGGTCGAGGTCGACCCGGACGACCTCGTCCCCGAGGCGTCCGAGGCGAACAACGCCGCCGAACCGCAAGGGGCCGACACGCCGTTTGCGGCGTGGCTCTGGATCGCGTCCGCCGCGCTTGCCGCCGGACTCGGAAGGAGGCGCCGCCGTGGGCCTTAGGCGGATCCTCGGACTCGCGGAGCGCCGCGGACCGGTGCTCGTCGCGGCCGCCGTCCTCCTTGCCGTCGCGGCGGGCGTCGGGGCCTACCTCGTCTCGCCGGGCCCCGCCGATTCGGCACCCGTGCTCCGGTTCGAGGACGAGAACGCGACCGCGGACGGCGGGGCCGCCGTCGCGGACGCGGACGCGGACGGGCTCGCCGACCTCCTCGAGAACCTCGTCTACGGCTCGGATCCGCGCAAGGCCTCGACCGGCGGCTCCGGGCTTCCGGACGGCTGGCTCGCCGACCACGGCGTCCACCCGTTGGACCCGGACGCCGCGACGCGGCCCGCCGCGGCGCCGCCCACCGAGCGGCTCCCCGCGGTCTACGCCGGCGCGTACCCGGGACCGTACCGGCTGAACCTTTCCGCTGCCTACGAGCACGGCCTCGATCCGCGGGAGTGGGAGGCCCCCGACACCGGGCTCCCGGCGGGCTGGCTCCTCTACTACGGCGTCCCGGTGGACGCCCCCGGCGTCGGCGAGACCCGCGGCGGGTCCCGCCTCACGGTCCGCGAATCGTACGAGAACGACACGGACCCGCGGCGCGCCGACTCCGACGGGGACGGCCTCGACGACCTCGACGAGATCCGGGTCCACGGGACGCTCCCGTCGCGCCGGTCGACGAGCGGATCCGGGATCGCGGACGGCTGGCTCGTCACGTTCGGATTCTCGCGCGTGGACCCCGGCGTCGCCGCGGCCGATCCCGACCGCGACGGGCTCACGAACCTCGAAGAGTACGCGTGGAGCGCCGAGCGCTTCGGTCCCGTCGCGGCGGCCGGCGGGGCCGGACTCTCGCCCGCGCGGCTCGTAAGCGGCACCACCGGGATCCCGGACGGCTGGTTCGTCCGGTACGGCCTCGATCCGCTCGCGGTGGGCGTCGAGGCGCGCGTCACCGAGCGCGCGGAGGACGCGCGGACGCTCGTCCCCGGGGCGCGGCGGGAGATCCCCTCGGATGCGTTCCTCACCGTCGCCGACGAGTACCGCGCCGGCCGCCCCAGCGACTGGTCCGAGGCCCGGGACGGCCCGTGGTGGGGCGGAACGGATCCCGGACGCCTCGACACGGACGGCGACGGACTCCCCGACCTCGTCGAGGTCGTGGGGTGGCCCATCGACGTGACACTCGGCCTCGGACCCACGGCGGCCTCGCGCCGCGAGAACGTGACGGCGGATGCGCGCGAGCCGGACGCGGACCGCGACGGGCTCTCCGACGTCTCCGAGTTCCTCCGGGACGCGGGGACCGACCCGCGGACCTCCGACACCGATTTCGACGGGCTCCTCGACGGCGAGGAGACGGGTCGGATCCTCCGCGACGGCGTCTCGTACGAGCCAGGGACCGCGCTCTCGCCGGTCCGGGCGGACAGCGTGGGTTCGTACGCGAAGGACGGCGCGCGGTTCGAGCTGTGGCACCGACGGCTCCGCACCGCCTCGATCGGGACGTACGCGTTCGCGGCGGACCACACGTGGGCGTCGCTCCGCGACGTGCTCCGGACCTCCGGCGCCGCGGAGGCCGCGGCGGCCTCGGGCCGCGTGCTCTCCGACTCCGACCTCCTTTCGCTCCTTTCCCCCCTTTCCGACCTCGACGGCGACGCGGTCCCGAACCTCCTCGACGCGGACGCCGACAACGACACCCTGCCGGACGGGTGGGAGATGGACCCGACCTGGTACTCGACGGTCGATCCGGGCCGATACGCGCTCGGCGCGACGCGTCCCGACGGCCGCGCCCGCGCCGCGACGGACCCGGCGAACGGCGACACCGACGGCGACGGGCTCCCCGACGCATGGGAGATCGGATACGGCGTCTTCGATGCCGGCCGCGGCCGCTTCGACCTCGACCCCTCCGAGCGGTCTTCCCTCGGTCGCACCGACGCCGAAGGGCGCCTCGTCCTCGACGCGGACGCAGACTACGACGGCGACGGGATCCGGTGGCGCTCGTTCACGCGCGAGCCCGACGGGCGCATCCTTTCCACGGAGCGCGTCTACGCGCACACGAACCGGCAGGAGTTCCTCGCGAAGGGCCGGGGGACCGCGTCGACCGACCCGCACCGTGCCGACACGAACGGCGACGGCGTCGTCGACGGCTGGGGCGCGTTCTGGGGCCTCGTGTATCCGGACCTTCCGTCCGCCGACCGCGGCTCCGTGGCGCCCACCGACGCCGCGATCGCCGCCCGCGCGTCGCGTCTCCGACCGCTCGCCGACCTTTCGAACGTGTCGGAAAAGAGCGCGGTGGCGGTCTGCTATTCCGACTCGACCGACCGCGGGACGGCGCTCGCGGGCTGCCGGTTCCCGAACGCAAGCCGCCTCGCGGTCACGTCCGAGGGTGCCTCGCCCGGCGGCGGCACGCGGTTTACGGTGCGGCTCGCGGTCACGTTCCGCGACGAGGCCGAGGCCGGGACGAACCCGTACGTCGACGACACCGACGGCGACGCGATGCCGGACGCATGGGAGATCCTCTTCGGCCTTGCCCCCGCGGACGCGGGCGCCGACGACGCCCTGCGCGGGCCCGCGGGCGACCTCGACGGGGACGGCCTTGCGAACCGCCTCGAGTTTTCGGCCGGCAGCAACCCCCGCCTCGTCGACACCGACCGCGGAGGCGTGCCCGACGGTGGCGACAACGACCCCGCCGCACCGCCGGACACCCGGATCGACGTCGACCACGACGGCCTCCCCACGGCCTCGGCGGTGGACCCGAAGGAAGGCGACGCCGACCTCGACCGCGACGGCCTCCTCGACGGCCCGAACCGGCTCCTTCGCGCGGGCGTCGCCGAGCCCGACGGCAGCTCCGACGCGATCGCGGCCGAGCTTTCGGCCCTCGGCGTCGCGCGCCGACGCGAGACCGCCGGCCTCCTGTTCCTCGGCGAAGCGTCCGCGGCGACCGACGCCCGCGACGCGGACTCCGCGGAGGCCGGGATCCCGGACGGCTGGCAGGCGTTCCACGGCGTGCTCCGCGCGCCGATCGACGGAAAGCGGGCCGCATACGAGTACGCTCGGCCTACGGACTGGCGCGAGGCGACGCACGGCGTCTGGTGGTGGGGCCTTGCCCCGGACCCCGACGCGGACGTCGACGGCGACGGCCGGATCGACGCCGAACTATCGGAGACCGGTCTCGTCGTCCGCGACCCGGACCTCGACTCGGACGGGCTCTCCGACGACCCCGAGTTCGGCGAGGACCCGATCCCGGCCGCGAGCCACAACAACACGCTCCCGTCCGGGAACGTGAGCGTCGGAGGCACGACGCTCTCCCTCGGCGACCCGTTCGCGCCCGGCCTCCCCCCGCTCGCCGCCCTCGTCCGGGCGCAAGGCTACGGCGACTCGCTCGAGGTCCGGGCCCGGGCGCGGACCTTCGACGCGGACATGGACCGGGTCCCGGACGCGGACGACCGCGCGACGCCGCGCTTTGCCGACGTCGTCGTCCAGCTCCCCGCGACCGCCCGCGGCCACCGGCTCGACAAGGAACGCGCGTTCGAGGTCACGGGCCGCCTCCTCGTCGACGAGGTCGGCGGCACGCGACGCCCGGTGCCCGACGCCGCCGTCCTCCTCGGCGCAAACGGCGTCGGCCGGTCGCGCGCGATCGGCGGCGCCGTGACGGACGCGGACGGCCGGTTCCGGCTTACCGGGAACCTCACCGGTTCGCACGCGCTTTCGCCGCTCCCGTCGGGCGTCCGGTTGTTCGGCGCCGAAGGCTCCGTCTCGTGGACCGCCGCCGAAGCCGTGCGGGTCCGTCCCGGCGACGACACCGCGGGCGAGCCGAACCGACTCCTCCTTTGGTCCCAGAACACGACCACGCTCGCGCCGCCCCGCTACTCCTTCCGCGTCGAGAACCGCGACCTTTCCGGCTCGCTCGTGACGCATCCGGCCGAGGCCCTCCGCGGCGCGGTCTCGGACGCCCTGCCCGTCACCGTCTTTGCCGGAGCCGCCCTCCGGATCGAGGCGCCAGTGTCGGCCGCCTCGCGCGTGCCGTTCGAGGCCCGCGTCGTCGCCGCCGACTCCTCCGGCGCCCCGCTTTCGGGCGCCACGGTCCGCGTCGAGTGGACCGGCGGCCGCTTCGACAACATGACGCCGCCCCTCGACGCGAACGGCCGCGCGGTCTTCACCGCCCGCGACGACGGCACCGTGGCGCTCCGGCTCGTCGCCGACCGCGAGCGCCCCGGCAGCTACCGGCTCGCCGCCTCGGCCGATGCGACGCCGTTTACGCCGGCGGCCGCCGCGGACGCGGCGGTCCGCCTCCGGTTCCCGGCGACGATCGAGCTCCGGGTCGACCGGGACGACGCGCCCGTGGGCTCGTTCGTGAACGTGACCGGCCGGATCCTCGACGCCCGGAGCCGGCTCGGGATCGCCTCGCCGGTCCGGGTCTCCGTGGGCGACGCCGCGCTTTCGACCGAGAGCGACGGGGCGGGCGGGTTCTCGGGCCGCCTCGTCGTCCCCTCGAGCCTTCCCCCGGGCCTCCGGCCGGTCTCGGCCGCAACCGACGCGACGGAGACGCACGAGCCCGCCGCGGCCGCGGTCCTCGTGCGGGTCCTCGGCGAGTCCCGGGTGCTCGGCCTTGCCCCCCGCGACCTCGCGGTCGGCGAGACACTCGAGGTCGCAGGCCGCGTCGCAAGCCACCTCGGAACGCCGCTTTCCGGCGCCGTGACGCTCCGCGAGGGCGCGGTCGTGCTCTCGGAGACGCGGGCCGACCCCGAGGGCCACTTCTCGTTCCGGTTCACGCCGCCGCCCGAGATGGCCGGCCGCCGCGACTTCACCGTCGCCTTCGAAGGCGCGCGGGACCACGCGCCGGGCGCCGCGCTCGTGCAGGTCCGCATCCAACAGGGTTCGACGCTCACCGCGACCGCCCCCGCGACCGCCGTCCGCGGCGAACCCCTCACGGTCGAGGCGCGGCTCGTCGACGAGGCGTCCCGGCCCGTCCCGGGCGCCGATATACGCGCGACGATCGGGACGCGGCCCGTGGCCGACGGGGTCAGCGACGACCGGGGCCGCCTGCGCCTCGTGGTCCCGATCCCGGCGAACCTCTCGACCGGCCCCGCGACGCTCTCGTTCGCGTTCTCGCCGGGCCCCTCGAGCGCGGTCCGGGAGTCCCGAGCGACGGTCCCGATCACGGTCGCCGGACGCCCCGTGATCACCCTTTCGCCCGTCCGCGGCGTCCTCGGCTCGGATGTTTTGGTCGAGGGCGTCGTCCGGGACGACGGCGGCCTTCCGCTCGCCCGCCGCGCCGTGCTCCTCCGCCTCGACGGGACGCCCCTTGCGGCCGGGACCGCGGACGACTCCGGACGCTTCCGGATCGTTTCGCCGCTTCCGCCGGAGACGAGGATCGGCCTGCATTCGATCACCGCGACCGTCGCCGCAAACGGCACGGACGCCGCCGCCGAGGCGACGACCGAGGCCGTCCTCCGCTCCGTCGTCCGCGTAGGCATCTTGCTCCCGGACGTTCTCCCGCAGACCGGCCCGTTCGTCCTCGAAGGCCGGCTTTCCTCGACCGAGATCCCGGACCCCGAGGGCGAGGTCGTCGCACGGGTCGGCGCGGACGAGGTCGCCCGCGCGCCCGTGGGACCCGGCGGCGCGTTCCGGCTCGAGGCCGCGCTTCCCCCGGGAAGGCCCCTCGGCCCCGCGACGCTCGTCGTCTCGTACGAACCGGCGGGGTTTGCCGCGCCGGCCGCCGTCACCCGCGAGGTCGAGGTGCGGGCGCTCCCCGTGGTGCTCCTTACCGTCCCCGATCGCGCCCGCCCCGGCGACGAGATCGAAGGCACGCTCTCGATCGTCGACGCGGAGGGGCGCCCGGTCCCCGACGCCCGCGTGCTCGTGTCCGGCGTCGACGCCGTCCCCGTCCTCGTCGCGACGGACAAGGAGGGCCGCGCCCGGTTCCGCGCGACCGCGCCCTCCGAAGGCCCCGTGCTCGTCTCGGCCACGTTCCGCGGCGGGGAGGGCCTCGCGCCGCAGGTGGCGACCGCCTCGATCGCGGTCGTCCCGGCGGCGCCGCCGGGCGCCCCCGGCTTTTTTGTGGCGACGGC
>JBQTJL010000056.1:0-1774 GCA_052387135.1 Methanobacteriota archaeon
CCCGCGTCAAGAGCTCGGGCGGCCGCCGCGCGGACTTGTCCCCTTCGAGCCAGCGCTTCGCCTCCTCGGTCTCTCGGAAGTCGTCCCGGGTGTGGCCCCCGCGGGACTCTTCCCGGGCGAGCGCCGAGCGGGCGATCCCTTCCGCGACGACGAGCAGGTTCGCAAGGTCCAACGCGGCGTGCCAGCCGGAGTTGTAGTGCCGGTTCCCGGGCGCGCGGACGTTCGCGGACCGCTTCTTCAGTTCCTCGACCCGGAGCACCGCGCGTTCGAGGTCGGCGCGCGTCCGGATCATGCCGACGTCCGCGTGCATCGCTTCCTGGAGGTCTTGGAGGATCGCGAACGGGTTCTCGCCTGGGGCCCGCTCCAGCGGAGCGAGCGATTCTTGGATCGCCGCCGCGACTTCCGTCGCGGGGGGCGGCGCGGGGGAGTGGCCGTTCGCCCACGCTGCGGCGTATTCCCCGGCGCGCTTGCCGAACACGAGAAGGTCCGAGAGGGAGTTCCCGCCGAGCCGGTTCGCGCCGTGGAGGCCCGCCGCGCATTCGCCCGCGGCAAAGAGCCCCGGCACCGTCGACATCGCCGTCTCCGGGTCGACCCGGATGCCGCCCATGTGGTAGTGCATGGTCGGGCCCACCTCCATCGGCTCCTTCGTGATGTCGACGCCGGCGAGCTCCTTGAACTGGTGGTACATCGACGGGAGCTTCCGCTTCACGTATTCGGGGTCGCGCCACGAGATGTCGAGGAAGACGCCGCCGTGCTTCGTGCCGCGGCCCTCCTTCACCTCGCGGTTGATCGCGCGGGCGACGACGTCCCGCGTCAAGAGCTCGGGCGGCCGCCGCGCGGACTTGTCCCCTTCGAGCCAGCGCTTCGCCTCCTCCTCCGTGTCCGCCGTCTCCTTGCGGAAGAGCTCGGGGATGTAACGGAACATGAAGCGCTCGCCCGCCGTGTTCCGGAGGATCCCGCCCTCTCCGCGGACCCCCTCCGTGACGAGGATGCCGGCGACCGAGGGCGGCCACACCATGCCGGTCGGGTGGAACTGCACGAACTCCATGTCCATGAGGTCGGCGCCGAGGCGGAACGCGAGCGCGGGTCCGTCGCCGGTGTACTCCCACGAGTTCGAGTTGATCTTGTAGCACTTCCCGACGCCGCCCGTCGCGAGGACGACCGCCTTCGCCGAAAAGACGTGGAAGCGACCGAGCTCGCGGTCGTACGCGAGGCAGCCGGAAACGGGACCGTCCGAGGCAAACAGCCGGACGACCGTGTGTTCCATGAAGACGTCGATCCCGGAATGGACGCCTTTGTCTTGCAGGGTCCGGATGATCTCGAGCCCGGTCCGGTCGCCGACGTGCGCAAGTCGCGGGTAGGCGTGGCCGCCGAAGTTCCGCTGGCTCATCCAGCCGTCCTTCGATCGGTCGAAGACCGCGCCCCATTGTTCGAGCTCGCGGACGCGGTCCGGCGCTTCCTTTGCGTGGATCTCCGCCATCCGCCAGTGGTTCAGGAACTTGCCGCCCCGCATCGTGTCGCGGAAGTGCACGCGCCAGTTGTCGCGCGCATCGATGTTCCGGAGCGCCGCCGCGACGCCGCCCTCGGCCATCACCGTGTGTGCCTTCCCTAAGAGCGACTTGCAGAGGATGGCGGTCTTTGCGCCCTGCCGCGACGCCTCGATCGCCGCCCGGAGCCCGGCGCCGCCCGCGCCGACGACGACGACGTCGTACGCATGTTCTGTGTAGGCCGTCATGCGGGTCGGCCCTCCGGGCCTGCGGGTCGGCTGCGGCCT
>JBQTJL010000057.1:0-19451 GCA_052387135.1 Methanobacteriota archaeon
TCGAGGAGGACGCCGTGCTCCAGCGTGTTGTCGGGCGAGAATACGGGGAGGACGGGTACGGGGTACAGGGCACGAGGTACGGGGGACGGGGCACGGGTGACGGGGGACGAGGCGCCTTCCTCGTACCCCGTTCCTTGTTCCTCGTTCCCCGTCCCTCGTCCCTCGTCCCCGCAATCCGTCGCCACCGCGTCTGCATCGAACACCCGCCGGAAGATCGCGGCGACCGCGGCGCCTTCTGCGACCACGCCCATGCCCCGGTTCCCCGGCGCGCCCGGGCGGGGCTATCCTGTGGGCGTCCAGGTCTCGGACCCTACGACGACGCGCGTTCCGTCGATCACCATGGACTTCGCATGGAGCGACGGGTACAGCCGGCCCGCGGCTCCGTCTGCCCCAAGGAAACAGACGCGGGCGCCGGCGGCGCGGAGCGTCTCAAGGAGCGGGGCCGTCTCCTTGGGGCGCCCGCCCACCGGGTCCGCTTCGAGGAGGAGCCGCACGTCGACGCCCCGCGACGCCGCGCGGGAAAGGAGCGCGGCGACCTCGGGCGAGGAGAACAGGTAGCCCTCGACCAGGATCTCGTGCTCGGCGTCCGCGAGCGCCGCAGCGAGCGCGGCGAGCGCGCCTTCCGGAGAGCGGAACGGCACGACCCGGGCGTCCACCCATTCCGGCGCCATCCGCGTCTGGCCGACGCGAACGACGCGCGCGTGCGCGAAGTCGGGTGCCGCGTCCGTGTCCGCCGGCAGGCCGGAGGGGGACGACCGGCGCACGTGGATCTCGCCCGGGGGAAGCCGCGGGAGCGGATCGCCCTCCCATCCCGGCAGGGGCGCCGCGGCGCCCCAGACGACCGCGTCGATCGGCACGCCGCCCCGAAGCAGCACGAGTCGGCCGCCGGCGTTCCCGAGCCGGAGGCGCGGCCCGTACTCCGCGTCCGGGGGACGTCCGTGCTGCGCTTCGAACGCGCTCGCGTTCCGGGCGAGCGTCACCCTGTCCGAGGCCGACGGCACGGGCAGTCCGACCGTCGCGTGCCCGTCCGACAAGGAGAGCGCCCCACCGGCCGCCGCGTCGCCGCCGAGCACGACGTATTCCGCCTCGTCGGAGCCGTGCGGGTCCGGCAGGAACTCGACGACCTTCAGGTCGCCGGATATGCTGGAGATGACGGAGACGGCGGAAATGAGGAATGCGCCGGCCGCGCGCACGCGGGGAAGGCCGGAGACGGGGTCTTACTTTTTTTCCCAGAACTGTGGCGGTCCGAGGCCCCTACGAGCGTTCCCACGGCATCTGCGGATCCAAGTGTTCCGAAAGGAGCGCCGGGAATTCTTCGGCGAGCCGCTCCGGGCCCAGCCAGTCGTGCTTCGCAAGGACCATCGGCGTGATGTCCTTCCCGAGATCGAGCTTCGGCAGGGCCTCCTCGAGCAGGGCCTCGAGGGTCGGGTGTTCGCGTCGCCGCGTCACCTTGAGGCGTCCCAGCTCTTCGAAGACCGGCCCGCGGGCCTCCGGATGCCCTTCCCAACGCGACCGGAACCGGGCGGCGTGCGGCTCGGAGGTCGACGGCGGCCCATCGTGCACCGCCGTCTCGGAGAGCGTCGCCGAGGCGACGTCGAGAAGGACGAGGCAGCGAGGCTCCCACGCGGTGCGCACCGCGGGCACCTCGAACCCGGCGCGGGCGGCGGCCTCGCGGAGCGCGCGGGCGCATTTCCGGAGCTGCCCCGCGACCGCGTCCTCGAGGACGTCGGGCGGCCGGGCGAACGCGAGCCCCCGAAGGTCTCCGCCGCGGCGCGACGCCATCGCGACGAGCTCCGGCGCCGGCCGCGTCCGCACCGCGCGCGGGAAGAAGAAGGTCTCGCGGGGTTCTGCGAGGTATTCCCGCGCTGCCTTCGAAAAGAGGAGGAGGTTCTCGGCCGAGAGCGCCGCCGCCGCGTTCCGTCGCGGATCCACCGGATCGAGGAAGACGAGCGGCTCCGAGAACGACTGGGTGAGCTCGGCGGGTTCGAGGGCGAGGAGCCGGCCGGGCGACAAGGAGCGCGCCGCTTCGAGCACGCCGCGGAACGTCCCGTACTTCAGCACGAGGAGCTCGGTGAGGTACCCGGACACGCCCTGCGTCCGTGCCTCCGCCCCGTAGACGCCGATCCCTTTGAGGAACCTCTTCAAGAGGAGCACCTCGACTCGTCGAGGCTCGGTGAGGTGCTCGTTCACGTAGGCCGTATGGAACGGCGTGCGGTCGACCGCGGTCATCCGCTGCGACGGGTCCGTGATCCGATAGCACGGCACGACGTCCGCCTCGAACCCTTCCGCCTCGCCGGAAAGGTACGGATGCTCTGCGTATTTCTCCTCGCCGTTCGGAAGGATCCGGCGCGCAAGGCGGAGTCCTTGCCGTTCGAGCTCGCCCCGCGTGAGGTCCGGGGGGAAGAGCAGGAACACGTCGATGTCGACGTCGCCGGAAAGGTAGGTCTCTTTCGCGACGGAGCCCACGAGGATCGGTTCGACTTGGATCCCTTCCTCGCGGGCGGCGTCCCGCGCGCGAGAAAGGAGCCGGTCGGCCGCGCGGCGCACGCGGTCCCTCTCGTCCGGCGCGGGGCGGATCCGCGAAAGGACGGAGGCCTCGACCGAGGCCACGCTCATCCCTCGAGGGGGACCCGCGCCACCTCGGTGTAGCCCGGACCCGAGGGTTTGAGCTCCGATTTCATGAGGAGGATGTGCGACACGTCGACCGTGCCGAAGTCGGTCTTCGCGTGAGCCGTGAGGACCGGTCGGAGCGCCTCGCTCCGGCGGGGCGACCGGAGCCTCGCGACCGTGACGTGCGGGGCGTACGGGCGGTCTTCGCGTTTGAAGCCCAAAAGGGAGAGCTGGTCGTCGAGCCGGTTCGCGATGCCGACGAGCGCGTCCGCGCCTTCGAGACCCATGTAGAGGACCCGGGGGACGCCTCGGGGCGGGAACGTGCCGACGCCGACGACGCGCATCGTAAACGGCGCCTCGCCCTTCACCGCCCGCTGCATCGAGACCTGCACCGAATGGACGCTTCCTTCGTGGATGTCGCCCAAGAACTTCAGGGTCGTGTGGAGCTCCGCGGCCTCGACGAGCTTCATGTCCGCGCCCGTGCTCAAGAGCTGCCGCGTGAAATCGGAGAGCCCCGGACGGGGCCCCACGGGGACGGAAATGAAGGCGCGGAACGACATCGCGACGCCCCCTACGGGGTCGTCCGAGACAAAGCTTTCGGCATCCTATGGTTTATAAGCTTCCCCACCTACGGGGGTAGACGATGAAAGAGGAGGCGTTGGACGAGAGGACGCTGCTTTCCGACCTCGGCTTCACGAAGTACGAGATCGACGCGTACCTTGCCACGCTTTCGCTCGGCGTCTGCGAGGCCCGCGACATCTGCCGCCGTTCCGGCGTGCCCACGAGCAAGGTCTACGACGTGATGGCGCGGCTCGAAGCCTTGGGGTTGGTCGAGGTGCAGGCCTCGCGCCCCCGCCGCTTCGCGCCGGTCGACCCCTCGGTGGGCGTAGCCCGGCTCATCGAGCACAAACGGAAGGAGATCCGCGAGTTCGAGGCGCGGATCCCGGCGCTCGAGACCCGGCTTCGCGTGAAGGCCCGCGCGAACCCGCGGGACTCGATCTTCTGGAGCGTCGCCGCGAGCTTCGAGGAGTTCGTCGTGCGGCACCTTGCAAAGCTCGTCGAATGCGAGAAGGAGTTCGTCACGATCACCCCGTTCCACGGCGTCGTCGCCGACCTTTTGGGGCCCGAGCGGGGCCGACGGAAGCGGACGCCGGCCGAGCGCGCGCTCCTCGAGAAGTTCGAGACGATGGTCGAGACCGTGAAGGTCCACGTGCGGAGCCACCAGATCCCGTACCGGAACCTCGTCACGCTCGACGCGGAGGACCTTCCGGCGGCCCTCGCATGGACGGAGCGCTTGACGGACGGCCGCAACCTCCAACGGTACCGGTTCACCACGGACCGCCTCCCGCAAGGGTTCCACGTGATCGACGGCGAGAAAGTGATCCTCCTCTTGAACAACCCCGCGCGTCCCGCGGAGATCTTGGGCTCGGTCTTCATCCACGACCGGGGCCTTGCCGAGGAGATCACGAAAAGCTTCGACGAAGCCTGGGCCCGCGCCGCGTCGTTCGAGGCGGCGAAGGGTGGGGCGCTCTCCTAATTACTCCTAGGAGTAGTAGAAAAATCTTAAGAGCGCTCCCCGCCGATGGAGATGCGGCGCGGGGCCTCGTCCAAGCCTCCAATCCAGCAGTGGGGGGGTTCCCCCCGCGAGGCCCGCCCTCTTTCTCTCTAGGTTTGTACGATGGGATGCGCCCGCCTTCGGCGGGCTGATATGAGGCGGCCTTCGGCCGCCGATATGAAGCGGCCTTCGGCCGCCGATATGAAGCGGCCTTCGGCCGCCGATATGGCGAGTCATATCGCGAAGCTCATATCGCGAACGAAGCGAGCTCATATCGCGAAGCTCATCTCCACCGGAAACGAGGGTGGAAGCGCTATGAGTCCGGCTGCCGTTCGAGACGCGTGACCGCGCGCGTGCGGTGGCATGGGCATTCCTGCTTCGAAGTCGAGGCGGAGCGGAGCTACCTCTTCGACCCGCACGACGGGAAATCGATCGGCATCCCGCCGCCCTCCGCGCGGCCGGACGTCGTGTTCGTGAGCCACGACCACTTCGACCACAACGCGGTCCGCGCGGTCGAGACGCCCACGACCCGCGTCGTCCGCGAGCGGGGGCCGGTCGAGGGGTTCCCCGCGCACGGGCTACCCGCCTACCACGACGAGCGGCGCGGCGCAAAGCGCGGCGAGGTCGTGATCTACTCGCTCTCGGCCGGAGGCTTGCGGTTCTGCCACTTGTCCGACCTCGGGGCTCCTCTGGAGCCCGCGCTCGCTGCAGCCCTGCGGCCGGTCGACGTGCTCTTCGTGCCGGTGGGCGGCGTGTTCACGCTCGACGCGAAGGCGGCCGCCGCGGCCGTCGCCGAGCTTGCCCCGAAGATCGCGATCCCGATGCACTACCGCATCGGGGGCCTCAGCATCCCCCTCCACGGCGTCGACGACTTCGTGGCGCTCCACGACGCGGTGTTGCACGTCGGGAACGAGGTCGAGATCGGTGTCGAGGACCTCCCCGGGGCGACGGAGGTCTGGGTGTTTTCGCTGTAGGGGTAGCGCTCGCGCTAGCCCCCGTGAACAACAACGTATATAAGGCGCGTAGAGGACATTCGCGCGTGCGCAAGGACGAGCGGGGAGCCGGCACCGCCCTCATCGGGTTCCTCGTCGCGATCGCGATCTTCACGTTCTCGATCGTGTTCTTCCTTTCGAACCAGCCCGCGCGGCCCGAGGAGTTGCAGCTTTCGGTGGCGACGACCGGGCTCCAGGTCCGCGCCGAAGAGGGCATCGAGTTGATCGTCACCTCCGAAGGCCTCGCCGGCGGCGCCGTCGCGTGGGAGAAGAACCCCGAGGCGATGGTGCGCTTCGGTCTCGCGGCCGAGGCCGGAGCGAACGAACTCTCGCTCGAGAAGATCCGGCTCCTCGTGAAGGGCCGCCTCGACGCGGATCCTACGAACGGCCTTGCCGACTACGAAGAGGTCCGCATCGCCTCGGGGATCGGCGACTACCAGTTCCACCTCCGGAGCTACCCCTTGCTCGAAGGTGTCGGCGACGGGTTCCGGCCGTACAACCTCGCCCTCGCCTACATCGGCCATTTCGACCTCCAAGGCGTCGACGACGCGGTCGTCGCGTACAACGCATGGGACGGCCCGGGGTACTCGCAGGTGAACGTCTCGATCACGAACACGGGTTCGTTCGTGAACCTCTACCAGGTCGCGCTCACGCTGGATCTTCCGAACCCGGGCCGGGACGTCCGCCGCGACGTGTACTCTCCCGAGGTCGGGCCCGGCGGCGAGGCCACCGTCACGGCCCGCTTCTACGACCTCGACTGGAGCGGCACGCCGAACGTCCGCGTGAAGGTGATGGGCCTAAAAGGCAGCGCCTACGTCGACGCGGACCTTCCGCTCCCCCTCGGAAACGGCGCCGCCGACGTCCATCTTAAGGCGTACCCCGCGCGCGGCGTCCACGCGCCCGGCGACACGGCCACCGTGTCCGTCGACACCTTCGACGAGGAGGGCCGCCGCGTCGAGACCGCAGGGATCCTCTTGGAGGGGCTCTATCCGAACGGCACGCTGTGGCGCTCGGAGACGGTCGATATGCCGCGGAACCGGGAGGCGACGCGCGATTGGGCGGTGGCCGCCGACGCGCCCGAAGGCACGTACCTCGTCCGTGCAACGCTCGACGGACGCTCCGTCGACAACCGCTTCGCCGTCCGCACGGGGCGTCTCATCGACCAGATCACGCAGTCCTACGTCGAATCCGTCGACTCTGCGCGGGAGCGCGGTCTCCTCGACGAGCTCATCGCGCCGTTCGACAACGTGACGTACGTCTCCGACCCCGCGGGCGACGTGTTCCGCGACGACAAGGACGACGCGGGCCGGCTCGTCGCGGCGCTCGCCTCGTACGAAGCCCTCGTCGTCGGCACGAACGTCTCGCACAACGCGCTGAACGACCCCGGCTTCCGGCGCGGCGTCGGCGACTGGGTGAACGAGACGGGCGGCATCCTCATCGTGCTCGGCTCCGCCGCCCAGAACTCGGAATGGCTCGAATCCCTTTACGATACGGGCCTCAAGACCGCGGGCGGCGGGATCTCGGCCCCGGACCCCACGCACGCGATCCTCCACTCGCCCGAGGAGCTCCGCTACCTTTCGTACAAGGACCAAGGGTTCGCCTGGTTCCTGAAGGACAAGATCCTCGACCTCTTCACGCCGGTCCTCGTGAAGGGCACGGGCCCGCAAGGGACCGAGGCGGCGCTCGCCGTCTCGAAGCCGGGGGCACTCGGGAACGGGACGCTCGTCCTTACGGGGTACACGCCGAGCGACCTTACGGTGCCGTGGGAACGGCTCGAGGCGCGAAAGTTCCTCCACAACCTGATCGCGGCAAGCTACGGGGAGGTCTTCCTCGACTACGGCCCGCCCGTCCCGGACGCGGCCCCGATCGCAACGAGCACGCGGCTCGTCTCGGTGCCGAACCCGGTGAACCAAGACCCTCTTCTCCACATGCGGTTGGTAATTTACGTGTGGCGGTGACACGGGTTCCCTTTTCGATGAGTTGACCCGTCCCGCGAATCGCTTATGGTTCCTCACTCACTTATCGTCGTTTGCGTGCGCGAGGGAGGCGTCGCGCGTTGGTCGTGGGGGAGGCAACCAGGCTGGAGCGCATTCCCACCGGGATCGTGCAATTCGATCGCGTCGTAGGAGGCGGGCTGCCCCGGGGGTCCGCGATCCTGCTCCTTGGCGAGATCGGGGCGGGCCACCGCGAGTTCGTCCATTCGAGCCTGCTGTCCGTCCTTCGCCCGGGCTCGCCGCTCGGCCGCGTCGCCTACGTGAGTTTTGCGCGGACCAAGGAACAGATCCTCCGCGAGATCCACGCCCTGTCGCCCGACGCCGGCGTGGCGGAGCACCCGGGGTTCTCGTTCGCGGACCTTTCCCCGCACTACTTTCGCGCAAGCGTCGCCCCCTCCGAATGGATCGGGGCGCCCGGTTTCGAGACGCTCTACGGCTCCCCCGGCGCCCTCGAGGCGCTGATCGAGTTCCTCGAACGCCATGGACGGAACGCGCTCGTCGTCCTCGACTCGGTCGCCGACCTTGCGACCGGCGACCCCGAGGCGTTCCGGGACATGCTGCCGCTCCTTCGGTCGCTCCAGCGCTTCGCGGCGGACGAGGGGAGCCTCGTCTACTGCCCGACGTCGGAGGGCGTCCTCGAACCGCGCCTCGAGGCGGCGCTCGCGGACGCGGTCGACGGGACCCTCGTCTTCCGGTGGTTCGCGGGCCCGAACGGACGGAAGCGCCGCCACCTTTGGGTAAAGGACCTCCGGGGGCTCGCTCCGACCGTCGCCGAAAAGGACGTGGGCGAGCTTACCGCCGAGATCACGACCGGCACCGGATTCGTCCTCACGAAGCTTGCGAGGGTCGGCTCATGGAGGACGGTCGCGCCTCGACCGGCGTCGCGGGCCTCGACCAGCTGCTCGGCGGCGGGATCCCGCGGGGCTTCGTGCTCTGCGTCATGGGCTCGTTCGGGACCGGGAAGACGACGCTCGGGCTCCAGTTCCTCGGCGAGGGCCTCGCCCGGGGCGAAAGAGCCGTCTTCGTCTCGCTCGAAGAGGAAGGCCCCGACCTCATGGTCGCGGCCCGGAACCTCGGGATCGACCTTGCGAAATCCGTCGACGACGGGCGCTTCACGATCCTCAAGCTCTCGCTGATCGACGCCCGCGCGACGCTCCGCCGCATCAACTCGGACCTCCTCGGGATGATCCGGGAGGCACGGGCCGACCGCGTCGTGCTCGACAGCGTGAGCCTCCTTAACTCTGTCTTCGCGTCCGACGCGGAACGCCGCGCCGTCCTCTTCGAGGTCTGCGACGCGATCCGGAGCTCCCGCGCCACGGGCGTCATCACCGCCGAGCTTGCCGATCCGAACGACCGGTTCGCGAGCCGCGACGGCCTCGTCGAATACGTCGCGGACGGCGTCGTCGCCCTCCAGCACCGCGAGGACGCCGGCGGGACCGGCGCGCTGCACCTCGAGGTCGCGGTCCTCAAGATGCGCCGCTCCCGGCGCAGCCGACGGGTGGTCCCGTTCGAGATCACGGACGCGGGCCTTGCCGTAGACGGGAACGGCGACGGCGGCGCCCCGAAGGCCGCCCCTAGACGCGGCCGCGCGGGTCGCGGATGATGCCGTCTTCGGTCGGCCGGTAGAACACGTTCGTCGTCCGCTGCGGGTTGTTCCGGACCTTCTTCACGTAGAGGTGGAACTCGTTTGCGAGGCGCGTCCGCTCGACGTGGAACTCGAAGACGACGTCCGCGATGTGCTCGAGCAGGCCTTCGACGCCGGCCTCGGTCGTGTCCTTGATCTTCGCAAGGTAGAGGAGGCCGCCGTTCTTGTGGTTCGCGAGCCGGAGCGCGCGCACCGCGCGGACCACGTCCGAGGCCGGGTAGAGCTCGAAGAAGAAGTCGAGCGTGTCGACCACCGTGCGAGCGGGCTTCGTCTGGATCATCTCGCGGAGCATCTCGTCGAGAAAATCGGGGACGTCGATCGCGGGCCGCTCCGGCGTCTCCCGCTCGGGCGGCCGGAGTCCTCGGACCTTCACGCCGGGCGTCCCCGCGTGCCGGGGCTGCAGCACGCGCTGGTAATAGTCCGACGCGAGGTCGACGACGCGGGGCGAGGCGTCCTTGTCGAAGCGCCGGATCACCTGGAGGACCTCCTCCGCGCTCTCGTCCGGCGAGTAGTAGAGCGTCCCTGGGCTCCGCGCGGCGAACTCCTTTGCGAGGAGCTCCATCCCGGTCGCGGGCTCGCCCAACGCGAGGATCGTGGCGCCCGGCTGGATCGCGCCCGCGATCGCGCCGTCCAAGAGCGCCACGCCGGTCGGGCGCTCGGGATCGAACCCCATGCTACGCGCCCCCCGACGTCGACGTGGGCGCCGAGTCGGCGACGACGGCGAACGGGCCCTCGTAGGGGCGCCCCGACCCGTCGACGCCGAACGCGCGAAGGTCCAAGGCATGCGGGTCGACCACGATGGCCCGGTGGTGCGGCTCGCGGAACATGCGCCGCTGCGTCTCGACGTCCGTCGGCGAAAGGAAACAGGAGTAGCCCGGATGCGAATGCCACCATCCGACGAGCACGTACGGGTAGTCGAGCCGGTCCAGCGCGTCAAACAGGGTCCCGCGCTCCATCGCGAACCGGACCGTGACGTCGGTCGCCTCGCGCTCGCCCGTGACCGCGTCGCGGACGACCGCGTACGTCTCGCCCTTCCAGCGGTAGACGACGCCCGCAAGGAGCCCCATCGCCTCGAGCGGCGCGGCCTCGCGCGCTTCTTTCATCATGGTGTCGACCACCGTCCGGCGAAGATAGAGCGGCACGGCCGGCGCGGCGCGCGGGGGCGGCGCCATGCCCTGAAGGAACCGGGCGACCGCCGTCGTTCCGTCCCGCGCCGGATCGAACGCGAACACGGGGTCCGGAGGCCGGCGTTCGAGCACGGGCCGCCGTTCCTCGGAGCGGACGCGGGGCAGGGGCCGCTCGGTCATCGGTCCTCCTCGGCGCCCCGGATGCGGATCCCGCCCGCGCCCGCGGTCCGGGCTCCGGGGTCCGAGCCGCGGCCGGGCGGGACGTACGGGTGGCGCCGGAAATACGCCGCCGCGCGCGTGCACGAGTCCGTGTCGTACGGCGAGTCCGGGTTCGGGGCCGCAAGCAGCACTTCGAGCGCCTGCACGAACTGGGCGAGGGTCGATCGGAAGTCCCACCGGTCGAGGAGCCGCGTGCAGACGTAGCCGCCGTCGTCCGGCCCCATGATGTTCGGATGGAAGATCGGCGTCTTCCAGCGGACGACCGGTTTCTGGTACGGGTAGTCCTTCGTGACGACGATGCGGATCTTGTGGAGCGCGCGGTCGACGATCATGCCGTCGACCTCGTCCGGGCCCGGCGCATCGACGAGCGTCATGTCGATCGTGACCGGGATGGTCGCCGTCTGGTCCGCGTCGAACGGGTGCCGCAGCGTCTTCCGGCAGAGCGCGATCTCGTTCCGGATCCGCGTGAGCACGAGATCCCCCGGGAGCGTCTCCGCCACTCGTCAGGGTCCCCCTTCGGAGGCGCCCCCTTCGGGGTCGGGAAGGAGTTCGAGGACATCGGCGTCGACGAGGGACAGCTCGGAGATCCGCGCGTCGCCCTGGAGGATCCGCTTCCCCTGCCGGAGCACGTAGGCGCCCGGGTCCTTCTTCCAGTACTGGGCCGCGCTCACGATCAGGTCCTCGACCGTGTTCGTGGGCGTCGCCTCGACCTCGATCCGGCTTCCTGTCTCGGCGTCGCGCACGAAGATCTTCAGCGTCATTCCGTTCCGGCTCCCCGCTTCCCGCTCCCCGCTTCCGGGCCGTGGTGGCGACATCGGGGATGGACGTCGACCTCGAAGACCTCGGTCCGGTTCGCCATCCCGTCGTAATAGAGAAGGTTCTTGATAACCGCATCGTCCTTCCCGTGGAGGAGCTTCACGGCCTCGCGTGCCATCACGGCGCCGATCACGCTCGTCGTCACGGGCTCTGCGGCGAGCGTCGGCTCGAACACGACGACGTCCTCGCGTCCCGTGCAGGCGAACCGGAGGGCGGCCGTCTCGGCGTGCGTCGCGTTCGCGACGCATCCCACGCACGGCCCGCTGGGGACGCCCACGAAGACCTTGCCGAGCGTCCCCCGCGTCCCGCCGTCGACGAGCGCGCGGGACGCCGCGCGGGCCCGCTCGTTCGCCGCGTCCCGGGCCGCGACCGAATCGAGCCCGGCGACGACGACGTCGTACCCCGCGAAATCCTCGATCGAGAGCTTTTCCAGGCGTCCCACGACGGGGACCGCGCGAAGATCCGGCACGAGACGTCGCAGGGCGTCCGCGAGCGCCTCCGCCTTCGGGCGCCCGCGCTCCGCGTCGTCGGACGTAAACAGCGCGCACCGATGCAGGTTCGATGCGGTGACGCGGTCCATGTCGACGACGGTGATGCGGCCGACGCCGGAGAGGGCGAGGTTCTTCCCCGCCTCGTTCCCAAGCGCGCCCGCGCCAAGGAGCAGGACGGAGGACCGACGCATCCGCGCGAGGTCGAACCACGGGATCCGGAGGGCGCGGTCGTACCGTTCCTCTTCGAGGCGGAGGGCCTCCGTCATCCCGCGGAGGCCTCCGGGCCGGGCACCGCACCCGGCGTAGGCGTGCCGCATCCGGGGCACGTGCCGGCGCGGGCCGCGCAGCTTCCGTGGAGCCGGATGCCGCAGGCGCAGACGTGGCCTTCCGCCGGGTCCTTCATGCGGCCGAGGCAGAGGTCGCAGCGGATCTCCGGCGCCTCCGATTCCTCCTTGCCGGAGCGGACCCGCGGCTTCACCTTGATGACCCGGCGATACGTGATGTAGCCCGCGGAGAGAAGGAACGGAAGGACGAACTTCTCGATCGCCCACTCGGTGCCCGCGGTGGCGAACGCAAGGCCCAGGAACCCGCCCGCGGCCTCGACCTCGGTCGCGCCGGAGAGGCTCGAACGCTCGAGGGGTTCGGGGCGCGGAAGCGCCGTCGCGCCGTGGAGGAACCGGAGCTCGGTCCATCCCGTGTAGCCGGACTGGGGGAAGGGCGCATAGAGCTGGATCCCGACCTCGCCGCCGGCGGGGAGTCCGCGGATCGTGAGGAAGTGCGCGCCCGCCGCAAGGGACGACGTCCCGAGTTCGGCCTCGGTCGCGCGCCGGAGCGGCCCCCCCGAGACCTGGTACCAGATCCCGGCCGGGTCCGATTCGGCGAGCGTGAACTGCAGGTAGAACGTGTCGAGCGCGACCGGGAACACGGCCCCGGCGCGCGGGTAATCCACGGTGAGGCCTTCCGCGCGGACGTCCGGGAAGCCGGCGAGGACCTCGCGGACGGCCTCCGACTGGCCCGTGCCTTCGGGGCCCGCCGCGACGACGGCCGAGGCGGGGGGCGGGGGCGTCGTCGACGTCCCGTCGCTCCCGGCCGGTGGCGCCGCGGGGCCCGTCGTGGCCGCGGTCGTCGTCGCCGAAGACGTGGAGCCGCCGCCGGAGGGGGTCGTCGCTCCGGACGACGCCGGCGCCGTCGACGTGTAGGTCGGGGAGGTCGTCGAGCCCGTCGAGCCCGCCGTGCTTGCCGAGGTGGTCGAAGAAGTCGTGGTGGTCGAAGGGGACGACGAGGTGGCGGTCGACGACGGGGTCGACGTGCTATTCGCGGTCGTGGACGACGTGTTGGACGTGGAAGTAGTTCCGTCGTCGGACGTCGCCTGCGAGGGCGAGGAGGAGGACGTCGAGGTCGTCGACGTCGTCGGCGAAGTGGAGGAGGTGCTCGATGTGGTGGACGTGGACGATGACGACGACGTGGGGGACGCCGTCGTAGGGTCGGTCGTGCTCGTCTTGCCACCGCCCGCGGTTCCGGTCGTCGAGCCCGAGGAGGTCCCCGAGGTGCTGTCGTCGGTGCTTCCAGAGCCGGTGCCGGAGGTGGTCCCGGAGGTCCCACTCGTCGACGACGTGCCGCCCGTCGTCCCGGTGCCCGACGTGGTGTCGGTGCTCGTCGAGCCGGTCGTCGTTCCCGTGCCCGTCGAGCCCGAGGTGGTCCCGGTCCCTGTGGTCGAGCCCGTGGATCCCGAGTCGGTCGAGGTCTGATCGTTCTTGCCCTTGCCGTCCGATTGGCCGGCGGCGTTTCCCTGCGGCGTCTTGTCTTTGTCTTCCTGGGCCGCGAGCGCGGGGGGGAGCAGCAGTAGCGCCCCAATCAGGATGGATAGGAACAGCGGCGCTCGGGCATGGGTCTGGATAGGAGTTCCTCCCCGCCGTGACGATGCGTCCCTGGCGAAGGGCCGAATCCGTCAGGCAGCCTCCAGTGGGGTATACGCCTTATATAGATTACCGAAGACCCCGTTTTAAGAGGGGCTTCAGAGGAGGCCGAGGGTCTTCAGTTCCTCGGTGATCTTGTCGACCGCCCTCTCGGCGTCCTCGGGCTTCCTTGCGCCGGTGCACACGAGCTTCCCGGACCCGAAGAGGAGCACCACGACCTTGGGCACGTCCAGCCGGTACACGAGGCCCGGGAACTGCTCCGGCTCGTATTCGACCTTCTCGAGGCCGAGGCCGATCGCGATCGCGTTGAGGTTCAGTTCGGCGCCGAGGTCGCTCGAGGCGACGATGTTCTGGACGGTGATCTCGGGGTGCCGGTCGACCTTCACGCCGGAGGCCTCGATCTTGCTCGTCACGATCTCGACGGCCTTTCCGACGGCGTCGATCGACTTTGCTCCCGTGCAGACGACCTTGCCGCTCCGGAAGAGGAGCGCGGCGGTCTTCGGTTCCTTCAGCCGGCAGACGAGGCCGGGGAACTGCTCGGGCTCGTACTCGGCGTTGTCGAGGGCGAGCGCGATGGATTGAAGGTCAAGCTCGGTCCCGAGCGAGCAGGACGCCACCACGTTCTCGATTTTAATCTTCGCCACAATCTCAACTCCCGCGCTCTAACGGCCTCTTGATACTGATTATAAGCGCAACGTTGGTCCGTATTTAAATAACTTATGAATGAGTCCGTTCCGCGTGAAGTTCCCGCAAAGTATCAAAAATCCGGATAAATTTCGGATTTCCCGAATATTTCCGTGGTTTCATCGGGAAAGGTGGTCCCCGACCCCCCGGATCCGCGCGATTTCGACCACTGCGAGGATGCGCGCATGGTCGCGCGCGGCGGCCTTGAGACGATCCGCCATCCGGGCCTCGCGCGCCCGCTCTAGGCGGTCGAGCCCCCCGAGCTTCCGGACCTCGGCGTCGAACCGCAGGGCGAACTCCTCCGCGGACGCGCCCGATGGAGGTCTCGTCGCGAGCTTCCGGAGTTTCCTTCCGTACCTCCACAGCTGGAACATCGACACCTCCTTCGTGAAGACGTCGACGTACTCGGCCTCGCCGAGGTCGAGGGGGAGGAGGGGGATGCCGTGCTCCGCCGAGATGCGCGCGCATTCGAGGTATTCGGCCGCGGGAAAATGGACCGGCCCGAACCGGGAAAGGCCGGCGCCGTAGGCCTCGTCCATCTCCGTCGGCTCGTATTCCGGAAGCTCCCGGAGCTGGACGAGCTCGCGGAGCCCCTCGACGTCGTCCGGCGAAAGGCCGACCGCGAGGGCGTCCGGCCGGACCTCCTCGTAGGTCGCGAGGAACCGGCGGCCCTCCGAGACGAGCCCGTTCACGGTCCCGAGGAGGTGGATGCGGCTTGCCCCGATGTTCACCTCGAGCCAGGGCGGACGCACGGCGCGGAAGCGTCGGCTCCGATTAAATCTTTGGGGGATGGAAACGGTTAAGGGGCCGAGCCCCCTCGGTCGTCGGACGATGCCGTTCACGTTCGAGATCCTCGCTCGCGACGGCGGCGGCCGCCTCGGCCGGATCGAGACGCGCCACGGTGCGCTCGCGACGCCCGCGCTCCTTCCGGTCGTGAACCCGAACCTGCCGCTCATCACGCCGCGCGAGATGCGGGAGCGGTTCGGCGTCGCCGGCGTCATCACGAACGCGTACATCGTGCATCGGCACGAGGACCTCCGGAATCGCGCGCTCGCGGAGGGGATCCATCGGCTCCTCGACTTCGACGGCGTCGTGATGATGGACTCCGGCACGTTCCAGAGCTACTTCTACGCAAAGGACATCGGAGCGGACCCGGTCGGCATCGTAAAGTTCCAGCGCGATGTCGGAGCCGACATCGGCACGATCCTCGACCTCTTCACCGAACCCGACGAGCCCGAAACGAAGGCAAGAGCGGACATCGAGGAGACGCTCGCGCGCGCGTCCCGCTCCGTGCCCGTGAAGGGCGACCTTGCGCTCGCCTGCACCGTGCAGGGCGGTCGGTTCCCGCGGCTCCGGGAATTCGCCGCGCGGTCCTACTGGGACGTCGCGGCCGACGTGCATCCGGTGGGCGGCGTCGTCCCGATCATGGAGCGGCAGGACTACGCGACGCTCGCCGAGGTGGTGCTCGCCGCAAAGAAGGCGCTGCCTCCGGAACGCCCCGTGCACCTCTTCGGCGCCGGGCATCCGCACATGTTCGCGTTCTCCGCCCTCCTTGGCTGCGACCTCTTCGACTCGGCGTCGTGGGCGAAGTTCGCGGCGGACGGCCGCTTCTTCGTCCCCGAAGGCACCCTGCATCTTTCCGAGGTCGACGAGTTCCCCTGCCCATGCCCCATGTGCACCGCGCATGCGCCCGACGACCTGCGGCGGTCCCCGAAGGAGCGGCAGGCCCGGCTCCTCGCGGAGCACAACCTATGGGTGGCGATGGCCGAGATGCGCCGGGTCCGCGACGCGATCCGCCGCGGCGCGCTCTGGGAGCTCGTCCAGACGCGGGCCCGGAGCCACCCCGCGCTCCGCGAGGCCCTCCGCGTCCTCTCGCGGCACGGCGATTGGCTCGCCTCGCAGGATGCCGCGAGCAAGCCGACCGCGTTCTTCCACGTGGGCCCGGAGGCGCTCTACCGGTCCGAGGCCGTGCGGCTCCGGCGTCGAATCCTCGCGCGGTACGTCCCGCGCGCGTCGCGGCTCGTGCTCCTTCCCGACGCCCGAAAGCCGTACAGCGAGACGTACGCGGCGTGGCGCGACGTCGCCGCGCGCGGCGCGGCCGTGGTCGCGGTCGAGACCGTGTTCGGGCCGGCCCCGCTCGAGCTCGACGCGGTGTACCCGATCTCCCCCTCCGTCGTCCCGGAGGTCCTGCCGCCGGATGAGGCCGAGGCCGTCCGCGGCTTCTCGGAGGAGTTCGCGAAGGCGAAGTCTCTCTCGTTCGAGCGGGTACGAGGTACGGGTGATGAGGTACGAGGGAGCGCGGAAGCTTCCCCCGTTCCTCGTTCCCCGTCCCCCGTCCCTCGTTCCCCGTCCCCCGTCCCCGATTTCGATCGGCTCCGCCTCGCCTCGACCCTCGACCTTTCGTTCGGGCCCGGAGCAAGCGGCATCCTTTCCGGGGACCTGCAGCTCGTCCGCTCGCCGAACACCGGAAAGGTCCGCAACGTGTTCGTCGACGGGGAGCACCTCTTCTCGATGCGGGCCGAAGACGGGCTCCCGTCGCTGAAGGCGGCCGGCGGGGAACGACTCCGACGGACGCTTCCGGCGCCTCGCGCGCGGATCGTCGTCGACGACGACGCGGCCCCGTTCCTCCGCGAAGGAAAGAACCTCTTTGCGAAGTTCGTCCGGTCCGTCGATCCCGAGATCCTCCCGGGCGACGAGGCCCTGCTCGTGGCCGGCGACGACGAGCTCGCGGCCGTCGCGAAGACGGTGCTTTCAGGGCCCGAGATGCGCCGGTTCCCGACCGGGGTCGCCGCCAAGACCCGTGAAGGCCGCTCTATATAGTAACCTGGGCCTCGGTCGGACATCCTTATATAGCCGGGCGGACCGAGGAGGACGCACAGGGTCCGTAGACTCGGGGGTGGCCACGCCTAGTGCCGAGTCTCCAAGGGCCCCGTGGGAGCTCGCGGATGGAGACCGTCACGACCGGCCTTTCAGGACTCGACGCCCAGCTCGGCGGCGGCGTCCCGCGGGGCTCGACGATCCTGCTCCTCGGCGACCCCTCGAACGCGCTTGCCCTGTTTGCGGAACAGTTCGCGGCGGGCGGGCTCATGGCGCACGAGGTCGTCCACGTCTACGAGTTCGACCGGACGCTCCGGGGGATGGAAGAGCGCGTCTGGGGCTACACGACGAACGGCGCGCGCGAGAAGGCGAAGCTCGTGCTCCACGACGGGTACACGACCCAGTTCGGCAAGGGCCTCCTTCCCCGGGCCGAAGAGCCCGCGGCGAACGTGCTCGCGGTCGACCGCAAGAACGGTCTGCAGGAAGTCCTCGACGCGGTGCTCTCTGTGGGCTACGACAAGAAGTACCGGCTCGTCGTCGATTCGCTCTCGGGGCTCCTTACGAAGGACAACACGACCGAGATCCTCGACTTCGTGAAGACGCTCGTCCACGTCGGGAACGAGCTTTCCGGGGTCCAGCTCGTCACGATCGTCCGGGGCCTTCACGACCCGACCTTCGTCCAGCACCTCAAACACCTCGCGACCGGCGTCATGGAGATCGGCGTCGAGCGGAAGGGTTTCGGCGCGTACTCGGTGCTCGAGGTCTCGAAGATGCAGAACGTCGCCGACTCCGTGAAGCTCCTCCTTTTCCGCGAGACCGACAAGGGCCTGTGGCTCGAGTCGACGAAACGTGTGTTCTGAAGGCGAGGGGTGGAAAGTCCGCCCTTGCGGCATCCTCTAGTCCCTCGACGGTCTACGGCTAGTCGTCCGATGGCGAAGGACGACGAGATCGAAGAGATGCGGCGGCTCGTCCGCGAGGCCGCCGAGGCCGCGAAGGCCGCACGGGAGTCGGCCGAGCGCGTCGAAGGCGCGCAGCCCGCATGGTGGGAACGGCTCCTCACGGCGGTCACCGCGCTCCTCAAGACCCTCGTCGACGACGTCGTCGGCCGGCTCCAGCGCGAGGTCCAGCGCGCGATCGACGCGGGCCAAGTCTTCATCGCGCAGGCCCTTACCGCGCTTTCGAACTCGCTGAAGCACCTCGGCATGGCCTTGATCTGGGCCGCGCTCGCGCTCGTCCTTCTCACGCTCGCGATCGCGACACTCACGGTCGGCCTCGCCGAAGTACTGAACGACGCGCTCGGCGCACCGTGGGGATGGTTCGCGACCGGCGGCGCCTATCTTCTCATCGCGCTCCTTGCCCTCGCGGCCGCGAAGGGCCGCATGGACCGCATCCCGAAGGAAGCGGACCCGCTGAAGGCGTGGGCCCGCATCCGGTAGCTTCCCCCCCGCAAGCCAAGGCAAAGGCGACGGCAAAGGCAGTGGCAAGGGGACGGCCATGGCCAAGTCCAGGAAGGGCCATGGCCGGGGCAAGGGACGACGCTCGTCGCGGCCTCGCCTTGGCCTTAGCCCTCGCCGTCCCTGGCCCGGGCCCTCGCCCTACACTTGCCTTTGCCTTTGCCTTAGCCTTTGCCTTAGCCTTAGCCCTCGCTCTTCTTCCGTAGCGTCTCCAGGTTCACGTGCGTCATCAGCGGTCCCGCAAGGGACGCCGTGACGATGCCGTGCTTCGTCGCGAAATACTCGATCCGGACCGGCTGCTCGTCGAACACCTCGCGGTCGATGAGGCCGGCCTCGCGAAGCGACTTCAACTTCAGCGAAAGCGTCCGCGTCGAGAGCCCGAGGTAGCGGTGGAGCTCCGTGAAGCGAGCGCGGCCGAGGACCGCGATTACGAACAGGGTCTCGAGGTTCCACGGCGCAAGCAGCGTCCGCGCCGCCTCGACGCTCGTTGCAAGCCACGCGGCCTTCTCGCCCGCGGCGCGCCCTTCGAGGAACTTCAGGACCTCCCCGCTAAACGCGATCGAGGCCTTGCGGGCCGCAAGGTAGGAGGCCTTCGCGGTCCCGTCGATCACCGGGCAATCGACGCCCTCGCTTTCCATCCGTACAGCCGCGGTCGCCTTCGCCATCGCCTTCGCCTTCGTCGCCTGACGCCCTTATGCTTTCCCATGCACATAGACTTTACGAGGTAAAGTCCCTATGGAAGATAAACTGGAGCGCCGGATCGTGTCGGGGATCGTGCGGACGCTCTTCTTCCGCGACCTCCGCGGGGGGCCGTGGCCGATCCCGTCCCACGTTGCCCACGAGCCCCTCGAGATCCCGACCGCCTATGGCGGCCGCCTCGCCGGGACGTGGTTCCCGCATGTGGACCGGCCCCGCGGCGCGGTCGTCCTCTGCCACCCGCACCGGCGGTACGCCCGGCACTTCTTCGTCCGCGAGGGCTGGGTCGACTTCCTCCACGGAGCCGGCTTCGAGGTCCTCGCGTTCGACTTCCCGGGCTACGGCGGGACGCCGCGCGGCAACACGTTCTACCAGGAAGACGTGCTCGCCGCGGCGGAGTTTGCGCGCTGGTGGGCCGGCGGGCTCCCCGTCCAC
>JBQTJL010000058.1:0-7175 GCA_052387135.1 Methanobacteriota archaeon
GGACGCTCTCGGCGGGTCCCATCCGGATCCTCGGTGGCGCACCGCGGTTCGAAGGCGGCACGATCGCCGGCTCGCCCACCGAGCTCGTCCGCCTCGAGGCCGGTGCCGTCGAGATCGCGGGCGCCGCGCTCTCCGACGCGGGGGCCTCCGGCATCCGTGGGATGCCCGGGACCACGCTCGTCCTTCGGAACTCGACCGTGCAGGGCACGGCCGGCTACGGCGTCATCCTCGAACCGGGTTCGAGCGCCACGATCGAGGACAACCTGTTCACGGACACCACGGACTACGCGCTCCGCGCGAAGGGCGCGACGATCGCCCTGCGACGGAACGAGATGCACCACCACTGCGCCGCGTTCCTCATCGACGGGACGACCGGCGTCGTCGAAGGGAACTCCTTCTTTGCGGACGGCCACGGCCTTTCGCTTCGCCGCTCCGGCGCCATCGTCGTCTCGGGGAACCTCTTCGAAGGCGCAAACGACGCGCTCACGCTGCTCTCGGCGAACGCGACCGTCACGAACAACACGTTCCGCGCGACGGACACCGGCGTCCTCCTCTACAACGCGAGCGGCGCCTTCGAAGGGAACGTCTTCGAAGCGAACGCGCACGCGTTCCGCGTGGGACTCGCGTCGGGGACGAGCGCGCCGGTCCTTCGCAACAACTCGTTTGCCGGGAACACGGTCTATGCGCTACAGAACGAACAGGTCGCGACGATCGACGCGCGGTACAACTGGTGGAACTCGACCCTCGGGCCGAACGCCTTCGGCGCGGAGACCGTGATCGGGGCGGTCGATTTCGCGTCCTTCTTGCTAGCGGCCCCTTGACGGAAGGGTCGGAAAGGGGCGAGAGAGGGGGCCGGAGTGACGCTCCGTTCCCCTTTCATCCGTTCCGGCGGCTAATGCAGCCACGTCTTCTCGAGCACGAGGTCCGGCGCCGGGCCGGGCACCATCGTTCGCGCGAAGCCGTCGTAGAGGACGGCGGCGAGGTTTCCCGCGGCGCCGGGCCGCGCGCCGTGCGCCTCGGTCCGCGTGTGGGAAAGGACCGCGGTGCCGTCGTAGGAGACGAAGTGGCCGGCGCCCTCGGTGTCGACGAGATCGAACGACACCGGCCGGAACCGCCCCTCGGCCCCGATCTCTCCGCCAAGCTCGTCGCCGCCGTGGAGGTGGCGGTCGTCTTCCGACACGAGCATCCAGAACCGCGTCGTGCGGGCGGGAAGGTCGCGGTACTCGCGAAGGAGCGAATGCGTCTGGAAGATGCCGTGGTCCTCGTCGTCCATGAGCTGGTGGAAGACGCCGGGCGCGAGCCATTCGACCGCGCCGTCGAGCATCCGGGACGCGTGCGTGCCGGTCGCCGCCTGCACCCTCTCGACGAGATCCCAATCGGAGAACGAAAGGTCGGCGACGAGGTACTGGCGTTCGATGCCGGAGTCGTCCCACGGAGGGGCGAGGATGGCGATGCCGACCCAGCCCCATTTCAGTGGGCCGTTCGCCGTGGGCCGTGAGCCGGCGTCGGCCGACGGCCCGGCTCCCTGCTTCCCGCTCCCTGCTACCGAGTAGCGTTCGCACACGAGCGAGATGTGCCAGATCCCCGTGACGTCCTCCGTGAGCGGCCGGAAGTAGGATCCGACCTTGGGGTCGCCGAGCTCGTCGGAGACGTCGCGCGCCCCGAACGGCTCGATCGGGAACGTGTCCCCTTCGCGCACGTTGTACATCGAGACGCCGCCGCCTTCGCGACAGTCCTCGAGCGAGAGCACGAACGGGCCCGTGGCCGCGGGCGCCGCGTGGCCGCCCTCGTGGCCCGGCGAGTCCGCGGCGGACCATGCGAGTACGGAAACCGACAGCGCGACGGCGGCGATTGCGACGAAGCCGTGGGCCTTCATACCGTCCCGCGGGTTCCACGCGTTTCGGGTCTTATTATCTTGTCGGGCGAGCGCTAGGGCTCGCGCTGGCAAGCGACGAGTCGCTGATACTTATAAAATAAGTATAAAATAAGTATCCTTTTCCCTTCACAAGACTTCGAGCGATCCTTCCATCCCCAGTTCCCGATGCCCCTGAACGTCGCAGTAGTACGCGAACGTCCCCGCCTCTTCCGCGACGAACGTGGCCGTCTCCTCCTCGCCGGGCGGGACCCCCTCGAACCGGATCTCGTGCCCGTCGAGCACGAAGTTGTGGGCGTCCGCGTTCCCGATCGCGTTCTTGAACGTGAGGGCCACCGTCTCGCCGGCCGCGACCTCGAACCGCGCGGGGCGGAACTTGTAGAACGACTCCGGCGTGAGGCTCTGGTCGGTCGCGACGACGTACATGTCGGACGAGGGCGAGGGCGAGGGCGAGGGCGAAGGCGAGGGCGAGGGGAGGGGCGAGGGAGAGGGCGAGGGGTCGCCGAGGCACCCCGCGACGAAGGCAAGGAGCAAGGTGGCAAGGGGCCAAGGGGTGCCACGCCTTGCTTCTTGCTTCCTTGCCTTCTTGCCCGTCACGTCCACGGCCCCGCATCCCCGGTCCGCCGCAAATAGTTTCAGGGAGGAGCGCCGATGGGGGGCCCGTGAGACCGCTCATCGAGGGCTCCGGCCTGTACGCCTCCTACGGGCCGCACCGGATCCTCGAGAGCGCCTCCTTCCGGATCATGCCCGGCGAAAAGGTCGGGCTCGTGGGCCCGAACGGGTCCGGGAAGACCACGGTGCTGCGTCTCATCGCGGGCCGCGTGAAGCCGGACCTCGGCGACCTTTTTGTCCCGCCGGACCTCCGGTTCGGGTATCTTACCCAGAACTTCGAGTTCCCGCCCGATGCGACCGTGGGGAGCCTCCTTGCCCGGGTCCCGCCGCACGTCGAGCGGATCCAGGCCGAGGCCGCGGAGATCGAGAAGGCGATGGAGGGCCCCGCCTTCTACGAGACGCCCGACTGGGAGGCGAGGCTCGCCCGGTACAACGAGCTCCAAGAGCGGGTCGGGAAGGAGACCGCGCTCGCCGGCGCCGCGGGGGACTCGCCGATGCTCGCCGAGCTGGGCTTTCGCGAAAAGGACCTCCCGCGGAAGGTGAAGAGCCTCTCCGGCGGCGAGAAGACGCGCCTCCTTCTTGCCCGCACGCTCGCGGCGCAGGAGGACCTCGACCTCTTCATGCTCGATGAGCCCACGAACCACCTCGACATCGAGTCGGTCGAATGGCTCGAGGACTTCCTCGCGGTCTTCCCCGGCGCGGTCCTCCTCGTCGCGCACGACCAGTACCTCCTCGACGCGGTCTGCGGAAAGACGATCGAGCTTTCCGCGCGGAGGCTCCACGAGTACGAAGGGAACTACTCGGCGTTCCGCGAGCAGAAGGAGGCCTACGAGCGCGCGCTCGCGGCGAAGCGCCAGCGCGAGCACCACGAGGTGAAGCGCCAGCTCGCGATCATCCAGGAGATCAAGCGGAGGAACCGCTTCGACCACCAGGCCCGATCGAAGGCGATCCGGCTCCGGAAGATGCCGAAGGTCGAGCCGGACCCCGAGATCCGGAAGCTCGCGTTCGGGCTCCGGCTCGAGGCCGCGGAGAAAAGCTCGAACGAGATCGCGACCCTCGACGGTGTCACGAAACGGTACGGGCCGCGCAAGGTCCTCGACGACGTCTCGCTCGAGATCGAGAAGGGCCACCGCATCGGCCTCATCGGGCCGAACGGCGCCGGGAAGACGACGCTCCTTCGCATCCTCGCCGGCCGCGACGCGCCGGACGCCGGCCGCGTGCGCGTCGCGCCCGGGGCCCGCGTCGGGTACTTCGCGCAGGAGCACGAGGGGCTCGCGGGCGAGCACACGCTGATCGACGAGGTCCGGACCGTCCGCCCCAAGATCTCGGACGAGGAGGCGCGGGGGCTCCTCGGGAAGTTCGCGTTCCGCGACGACATGCCCTTCCACCGCGTCGCCACGCTCTCCGGAGGGGAACGGGCGCGCCTTGCCCTCTTGAAGTTCGTGATCGGCGACACGAACTTCCTC
Organism: Methanobacteriota archaeon; assembly: GCA_052387135.1. Classification (GTDB taxonomy): domain Archaea; phylum Thermoplasmatota; class SW-10-69-26; order JACQPN01; family JBQTJL01; genus JBQTJL01. The sequence goes on from JBQTJL010000058.1 coordinate 3,952, forward strand.
GTCCTCGACGAACCCACGAACCACCTCGACCTCGAAAGCCAGGACGTGGTCGAGCGCGCGATCGTCTCGTACCCGGGCACGCTCCTCGTCGTCTCCCACGACCGGCATTTCCTCGACGCCGTGGTGAACCGGATCGCGGTCCTCCACGACGGGCGCCTCGGCGTGTTCCCCGGGAACTTCAGCGAGACCCGGACCGCGACCCGGATCCAAGACTTCGAGGAGGCCTCGACCACGACCTCCTACCGCGTCGCGAAAGGGTTCAAGGACTACGACTCGGGCCGGGACTTCTCCCAGGGCGCGACGGTCGTCCTCTCGGGCGCGGAGACGCGCGGGAGCCGCACGCTCCGGTGGGCGCTCACGACGGGCCGGCTCGTCCGCGCGTGACGGCCGCCGCCGTGGGCGCGACGGGCCGTCCACGGCTCTTGCCGGAGGTTCATGACCCTTCCCTCGCAAACGCCAAGAGCGCGTACGGACAGAGGCCTCTCCGGCGGGTCGGGCCGCACGCTCCGGGCACCGTAACTGGTTTCCGGGGGATAACCTCCCGTCTCCCTTCGCCGGTCCCCTCGGGGACGACCAACGGGGCAACCCTCCCGAGAGCGCGCGGTCGCGGCACTACGGAAGCGGCGCGCGCGCCACGTATACATGCGCCGCGGTGGCGTGCCCTCCGGTGGGCCGCGACGACCCGCTCCCCTTTTCCGCATCGGGAGGCCCTGCGCCTTCATCGAGGATGCTCGCTGCGAACGCGACGTAGGCGGACCCCTCGCGCCAGACGACGCCCGGATAGTCGAGGAGCTCCCGGTCCTCCGGGCAGGAGGCCCCGTGCGGACAGAACCGGCCGACCTTCACGGGCCACGGGCTCACGCGGACCGGCTCCCGGTTTCCGGCTCCCCGCTCCCGTGAATCGACGAGGAGCGCCCATGCGTCCCATCGTTGGTCCTCCGCCGCCTCGAGCGGCTCCACGGCGTCCGGCGCCCCGTAGAACGCGACGACCGCTCGGCCGGACCCCGCGTGCGCGATCCACGGAAGGAGCGCGGTCCCGTTCGTCCATCCGACCGGCCGCGGAGCCGCGAACGTCGCTGCTTGGTCCGTCGACGTCGCATACCACAGCACCGAGCCGCGTCCGGCGACGCGCTCCATCCACAAGACATGGAGGACCCCGTCCGGCCCCACGTCGGCCTGCATCGGCCAAAGGCCGCCGGTCCCGCCCCGGATGTCTGCGACCTCATGCCGCGTCCAAGACTCGCCCCGGTCCGTGCTCGTCGCGACGACGACGGTCGCCGAGCCGTTCCACGGGTCGTCTTGTGGGAACTCGACCCACGGGTAGTACAGCGTCCCGTCCGGCCCGAGGCGCATCTTGCCGATGAACGCCCCCGTCTCGGGCGTCTCTTGGTACGCCATCGCGAGCCGCGAAAACGTCGCGCCGTGGTCGTCGCTCCGGAGCACGTGGAGGCCGTTGTCCGGCGCCGAAAGGGGAGGCGTCGGGAGCGCGCCCGTGTCCGGGGCCGGGAGCCCGCCCCGCGCGTACGTAAGATAGACCTCGCCCGCCTCGGGCCCCGCGAGGATGTACTGGCGGTCGTTCGCGGCCGGTCGCGTGACGGTGATGAAATTGGCGCGGCCCCACGTGCGGCCCCCGTCCATGCTCGTCTCGACGACGAAGCCGTTCAGCGCCGGCGTGACCCAAAAATCCGTAAGGAACAGCGCGCCGTCCGGACCCACGTCGATGTCGGCGTCGCAGGAGCACCAAAGGCTCTCCGGGTCCCGCGGAGGCGGCGAGCGCCGCGCCTCCCACGTTTCGCCGCGGTCCTCCGTCGCCCAGATGCTCACCTCGGAGCGCGCGAGGTTCGGGTCCCGGATCACGGAGCCCGGCGCGACGACCCAGACCTTCCCTCCGTCCGCGGCGACGATGTTCGGCTCGGCACCGACCTGCTCGCCGGGCATCCGGACCGGCGCCCCGAACGACAGGGCCGTAGACCCCGACGGCGGGACGTCCGGCGAGAGGCCGAGGCATCCGGCGACGATCGAAGCGGCCGCGAGGACGGCGATGCTCCGCACGGAGGCCCGCATGGCGCCGGCGGAAGAAGTCACTTTCGGGCACCCCCCCGGAAGAAGCAGAAGCGCTCCGCGCTCGTTCGAGGGCGCGTGCGGGATGATGCGAGCCACCCCCTCCTCTCCAAGGCGCATCCTCTTGCACAGCGGACCCTGGAGGCGTTCCTTGCGGACGAGGCGCGCCGACGGGCCCTCCCTGTCCACCATGACCGAATGGGCGAGACGCGCGTCCTCGAGGTCGAGGCAAAGAGCGCGCTCACGCTCTGCCGAATCCCCGAAGAGCCCTGGTCGCTGAACCCGTACGTAGGATGCGCGCACGCCTGCGCGTACTGCTACGTCCCCGACGTCGCGGAGGTCGAGCGGCCGAACTGGGGCTCGTACGTGATCGTGAAGAAGAACCTCCCCACGGTCCTTTCGCGGGAGCTCCGACGGAAGGAGCGGCGCGACGTGTTCCTTTCGAGCGCCACGGATCCCTACCAGCCGGTCGAGCACGAGCACGGCGTGACGCGGCGGTGCCTCGAGGTCCTCGCACGGACGGACTGGCCGGTGCGTGTCCTTACTCGGAGCCCGCTCGTGCGTCGAGACGTCGACCTCTTTTCGCGCCTTTCGGACGTCGAGGTCGGGCTCTCGGTGCCGACCTTGGACGACGAGGCCCGCGCCGCGGTCGAGCCGCACGCGCCGCCGATCGCGGGCCGGCTCCGGGCCCTACGCGAGCTTGCCGAGCGCGGGATCCCTACGTACGCGAACCTCGCGCCGTGCTACCCGCTCACCGGCGGCGTCGCGCCGCGCGACGTCGCCGAGACGTTCCGGGCGGCGGGCGTCCGGTTCGTCTACGCGGGCGCATGGGGCTACCTCGACGGCGTCCTCCCGGCGCTCCGCGAGCACGTCGACGGCTCCGCGTTCGAGGGCTTCGTCGAGGCGGTGCAGGACGAGACGTACTACGACCGGACCTTCCGCGCGCTCCGGCGGGAATTCGAACGGGTCGGCGTCGATTTCAAGGCGGGATGACGGCGGGCAGCGCTTTCACGCCGGTCCATGCGCGCGGGCATTGCGACCCCTCCTGTTCGCGCATGCGGGCAGCGCACGTGCGTGCGTGGGGGGTGCTGGGATAGGCTCGCGCGGGCCCGCGGCGCCGCATGGCGCCGGCCCGCGCGACCGAAGGTCGCTGCCCGCGGCGG
>JBQTJL010000059.1:0-2540 GCA_052387135.1 Methanobacteriota archaeon
AATGACCTCCGCCTCGGACCTCGCTCCGTGCTCGGCCCGTCTGTGGCGTCTTTTGTCGCGCGGCGGCGTCGCGCTCGTCGTCCGTAGCTGGGCTACGGCTTCCTCGCGCTCCTGGCCGCGCCCCAAAATCCGCTCACAGCCGGGCCTGCGCGCGTCGCTCGGTCCTCGTCGTCGGCTTCCCTCGTACGGGTCCCGCTCGGGCGGTGCGGCCACATGAACCTAGCGAAGAGGTCCACCCCGTGTTCCAAGGTGAAAGGATGACCTACGTCGATGGATTCGTGATCCCGATCAGGAAGAAGAACGTCCCGGCCTACCGCCGGATGGCGAAAGCCGGCGCCCGAGTCTGGAAAAGGCACGGCGCGCTGCAATACGTCGAGGCGATCGGCGACGACCTGCTTGCGAAGATGGGGGGCCTGAAACCGCAATTCCCGAAGATGACGAAGCTCCGACGCGACGAGACGGTCGTCTTCTCCTGGATCCTCTACCGCTCGAAGGCGCACCGCGACCGCGTCAACGCCAAGGTGATGAAGGACCCGACGATCCTGAAGATGATGGATGAGGCCCCGCCTTTCGAATTCAAACGGATGGCGTACGCCGGGTTCCGCGTCATCGTCGAGCGGTGACCGAGCCGGCTCTCCGTCGCCTCACGTGACGAGGCTCCGGATCGCCTCGCGCTCGTCGCCCGCAAGCGAAAGACCGAACGTCGCGAGGTCGTCCTCCATGTGACGTTCGGACGTCGTGCCCGTGAGGACCACCATGCCTTCGTCGAGACAGTAGCGGAGGACGACCTGGGCCGGCGTCGCCCCGTGCCGCGAGGCGGCGGCCGCGACGGCGGGCTCGCCGAGGAGCCACGGCACAGCCGTGAGCAACGAGAAGCCCTGGTAAGCCAGCCCGTTCGATCGACAGAACGCGCGGACGTCCGCGTCCGCGTGCGGGCGTGTGAACGTCCGGTTCTGGACGACCGAGGGCTTCACCGACGCGCCATCGTAGAGCGCCGAGAGCTGGTCCATCGCCACGTTCGACACGCCAAGGAGCCGCACGCGTCCCTCTCCGTGGAGGCGTTCCATCGCGGCCCACGCGTCCCGGTCGGCTTCGGACAGCCCCACGGGCACGGACGGACCGTGCAGGAGGTACGAATCGATGCGGTCGACGCCGAGGTGGGCGCACGAGCTCTCGAACGACTGCGCCACCTGGGTCCCGATCGGGGCGGCGGGGTCATATGGCAGACGATGGTCCTGCCCTCGGCGGTACGTGAATTTCGTCTGGATGAACAGATCGCTTCGGGAAAGGCCGCCGGCGAGCGCGTCCCGCAGGACCTCGCCGACCGCGGCCTCGTGGTATTGGCGGCGTTGGATCGCCGTGTCGATCCCCCGGAAGCCTTTTGCAAGCGCGAGGCGCACGAGCGGCGCGGTGCGCTCCTCCTTCCAGGCCGTTCCGTAGACGATCCGCGGGACCTCGCCGGTCATGGGCGCGGGGCGCCCATCCCCTTTGCGGCACTTAGAGTGTTCGTGAGAAGCGACGCGATCGTCATCGGCCCCACGCCGCCCGGGACCGGCGTGATCCAGCCGGCGACCTTCGCGACGGCGTCGTAGTCGACGTCGCCCACGAGCCGGTGACCCTTCGGGCTTCCCGGATCCGGGACCTGGTTGATCCCCACGTCGACGACGGCGGCGCCCCGCTTCACCATGTCGGCGCGGACCGTGCCCGCCTTCCCGACCGCGGAGACGAGGATGTCCGCCTGCCGGGTGAACGCGGAAAGGTCGGTGGTGCCCGCGTGGCACACGGTCACGGTCGCGTTCGCGCCGCGCGCCTTCTGTAGGAGGAGGACGGCCAAGGGCTTCCCGACGGTGTTTCCGCGCCCCACGATGACGACGTGCTTTCCCTCGGGCGATACCTGCGAACGAAGGAGCAGGGTCTGGATCCCGAGCGGGGTCGCGGGGACGAACCGCGGATTCCCTCGAAGGAGCCGGCCCTGGTTCTCCGGATGGAAGCCGTCGACGTCCTTCCGCGGGTCGACCGTCGCGATGAGCTTCGCCTCGTCCAAGTGCGCCGGCAGAGGCAGCTGGACGAGGATCCCGTGGACCCGCGCGTCGCGGTTGTACGCCTCGATCGCCTTCCCGACGTCCGCTTCGGTCGCGTTCGGCGGAAGATGCAGCGTGGTGTGGAAGATGCCGGCCTCGTCGCAGGCCTTCGTCTTGTTCCGGACGTAGACCTGGCTGGGGCCGTCGTCGCCGACGAGGAGCACCCCGAGGCCGGGCCGCGGACCGCCCGCGCGCACGAGCCGATCGACCTCGGCCCGCACCTCGGCGCGGACCTCGGCCGCGACCCTCGCGCCGTCGATCCTAACGGCGGTCACGAGACCGCCCTCCCTTGCGGGGCGCGGGCCGCCGCCCTCGGTGGGCCGGCGCGTCCCGTGCGGGGGCCGCAGGCGTCCGGCGCACCGCGGACCCGGGCCCTGGAGCTTCTACCATCACGGGCCGAGCGTAGATGCGCACGATGTCGCGCGCGCGTGCGGAACCCTCCGAGAGGGCATCTCGGAC
>JBQTJL010000060.1:0-4652 GCA_052387135.1 Methanobacteriota archaeon
GAGAGCTCGACCACGATGTCCGCGAGCTTGCCGACGCTTGTGCCGCGGTTCTCCGTGATCGCGACGAGCTTCGCGCCTTCGGCCCGGGCGGCCTGCGCCGTGATGACGACCGCGAGCGTCTCGCCGGATCCCGAGACGACGACGACGACGTCCTTCGAGCGCACCGGGGGCGTGGTCGTCTCGCCGACGACGAACGAGCGAAGGCCGAGGTGGTGGAGCCGCATCGCGAGCGCGCGGCCCACGAGGCCGGAGCGGCCGCGCCCGAAGATGATCACGTTCCGGGCCCCCGCGAGCGTCGTCACGATGCGGCGGACCACCGCTGGATCGACCGAGGCGACGGTGTCGCGGACGGAGTCGAGGATGAGGTCGACCGCGTCCTTCATCCGTCGGGCGGAGCGCGCGTCGCCTTTCGCCATGTCAAAGCTCTCGCAAGGGCTCGGAGCCCTTCGTCACCTTGTAGACCTTCGCCAGCGGAAGGCCGCGCTTCTCGAGGATCTTCTCGAGCTGGAGCTTCATGTACATCGCGTCGTGCTCGACGATCGGGCTGATGCTGATCACGGTGACGTCGTAGCCGCCGTCGAGCACGGCCTCGAAGAGGAGGTTCACGTCGAGGTCGCCCTTCTTGATCGGGACGTGCGCGATCTCGTTGCCGTTTGCGTACGTGTTCCCGGTGAAGTAGCAGTGGTAGTGCTTGAGTTTGAGCTTGTCGAACGCGCGGAGGATCTCCTCGAACCCCTCCCGCGTCTTCAACCCGCCCTCCGTGCGCGCATGCACGTGGGAGAAGTCGATCACGGGGACCGCGCCCTCGACGCGCTTGCAGACCTCGAAGATCTCCTCGACCGAGCCGAAGGTCTGGGATTTGCCCATCACTTCGAGCCCGAGGGCGACCTTGATCTTCTGCTCCTCGAAGATCTTCCGGACCCGCCGCACGTTCTTCACGATGCGGTTCATCGTCTCCTTCTTCGAGAGCGTCGTGTAGAAGCCCGGGTGGCAGACGACCATGTCGCAGCCCATGAGGTTCGCGGCCCAGCCGGACTTCACGACCTTCTCGACGGAGCGCTCGACGGTCTTCTCGTCCGCCGCGCCGAGGTTCGTGTAGTAGGGAGCGTGCGCGGTGAGCCGGATCCCAAGGTCGCGCGCGAGCGTGCCCACCTCGCGGGCATACGAATCCTCCAGGCGGATCCCGCGGACGAACTCGACCTCCATCGCATTGAGTCCCAGGTCCTGGACGTGGCGGACGCCGTCGAGGATCGTGCGTCCTTTGCAGGAAAGAGGGATGCCGGCGGGGCCGAGAAAGATCTTGGCCTGACGGACCATGCGCTCTCGAAGCCGCTTTCCCTATTTAAGGGATCTTGCCTTCGCTCGAGGATGAAACAACAAAAGGAGAGTGGGCTCCGAATCCACTTCCAAAGCAGGGATCGGTCAAATCAGCCGCTGGAGCCCAACGACGGTATCCCAGCGGCAAAAAGAAACCAGACCGTATTTAAGTATTCCCAATTAAGGCCTCGAGGATACTCGGCCATTTTCGACTATTCTGGATATTTCAACCATCTGGAAAAGTTGGCGGGACTCCCTGGGAGACCGCGCGCCGGAGGAGCACGACGTCGAACGCGAGGTTCGAGAGCAAGATCACGGCACCGAGCGCGGCGACACGGGAACCCCCTCCGGTTACACCCTGGAGGAAGACCGCGGCGCCGACCGCGAGCGGGAAGAGCACGACGACGGGGAGGCCCACGATGGCGAGCGCGGCCGGCCGCGCCGTCCCCACCTCATCGCCCCCACGGCGAAAGGAGGTCCGGCGGGATCCGGGGCGACGCGTCCCCGAGAAGGCCGGTCGCGGCAAGGAGCCATAGCGTCGTCGCGGGGAGCATCGGCATGAGGAAGTCGTCGTCGAGGAACTTCGATTTTGCGGATTCGCCGATCGCGGCGAGGCCTCCCGCGACGATGGCCCAGCCGGGGGTCCATCCGGCAAGGACGAAGAGGGCGGCGACGAACGCCCCGCCCGCAAGCAGGGCGGCGGTCCGGCGGCCGTGGCGGCGGATCTCGCCCATGAGCGGGTCTCCGATCGCGAGGCCGACGAGCGAGGGCACCGCGATCGACTGCGGGAAGAACACGAGGAGGAGCCCCGCCGCGATCCCGAAGTAGAGGTACCCCGAGACCCGGCCCCGCTCGTAGTCGCGGAGCGCAAACAGCGTCTCGCTCGAAACGACGCCGCGGACCCGGAGGAGCTCGAGCGTGGACGCGCCAAGGAGGATGAGGAGGACGCCCCAGCCTCGAAGGAACTCGGCCCACGGGCGGTCCGGAAGGAGGTAGTAGACGACGAGCCCCGCCGCGGCCGCGTGCGTCGCGCGTCGGAACCAATGCGGGTCGAGGTCGAACCGGACGGCGGCCCGAGGCATCGGCCGGGACTGGCGCGGCAAAACCTTAAGGCTCCCGCTTTTCTCTCCGCGTCCGTGGCGAATCCGGTCCCGGGGCCCTTGTTCCTCCTTCTTGCGGCGGTCGGGCTCGTCTACGTGGTCTTCCGGCGGCGCCGCGCCGAGCTCCGGGAGTCGGGCTTCAGCGAGCGCGAGGTGGGGGCCCTGCTTCTCGGGAGCCTCGCCGGGTGGTTCGTGAACGTGCCGCTCGTGCCGCTCGGGGTGCCCCCGACCGAATCGCCGTGGATCGCGGTAAACCTCGGAGGCGCGATCGTCCCGGCGCTCCTCGTCGCCCGCATGCTCCGGCGCGGGACGCTGCCGCTCGCCTCGACCGCGGGCGGCGTGCTCCTCGTCGCCTTCGTCTCCTACCTCATCGTCACGTTCGACCCCGAGGTCGGCGTCGTCGCCGTGTTCCCGGAGTACCTTCTCCCGGTCGCGGTCGCGGTCGCGTACGCGCTCCTCGTGGCGCTCGGCGATCCCCGGCGAAGCGGCGTCGTCGCGTACGCCGCGGGCTCGGTCGGGACGCTCGTCGGCGCCGACCTCTTCAATCTCGGGGCGATCGTGCGCCACTTCTCGCGCGAAGAGGGCTTCACGCTGGTCTCGATCGGAGGGGCCGGCGTCTTCGACATGGTGTACCTTGCGGGGATCCTCGCGCTCTCGACGAACCTCGTCCTGGTCCTGCTCATCCACCCGCGCCGCGCGTTCGTCCGCACCGGCCTCCACTACCCCGCGCGGCCGCTCGGCATCGAAGACCCGACGGCGTGGACCGCGATCCCGCGCGGGGCCCACGCGCCGGCCTCGTCCCGGGCCCGCATCCATCTGTCACGCGCCGAGGAGCACCTGTCGCGCGCGGAGCACGCGAAGGCGGCGGTCCAGAGCTTCCAGGCCGTCGACACGCTGCTTCGCGTGGGCCGGCCGAGCCTCCTTGCCCGCCTCCAGCGCGGCGAGGTCCGGAACGCGGCGCTCACGGGGGACCTGGCGTTCCTCGCCGAGGTCTACCAACGGGCGCTCGAGGGCCCGGTCGGGCGCGTCGAGGCGGGCCTTGCCCACGAGACCGCGCGGAGGATCGCCGGAGGCCTCGCCCGCTACCTCGGGCCCGCCGCGGACGAACCGGGGGCGGGCACGTGACGGAGCCCGAGACCGGGACGCGGCCGTCGTGGCTTCTTCCGCTGCCGAGCACGGCCGGGCTGCTTCCGCGAGGCGTCGCGGTCGTCACGGACGTCGCCCTCACCGCGCTCGTGTTCTCGGCCGCCGCGGGGGCGCTCGCGGCCCGCTTCGACGAAGGCGGAGGCGGACCGTCGAGCGCTTCTCCGACCTTCTTGGCGCTCCTCTACGTGCCCTTCGTGCTCCTGTATTTCACGTTGTTTGAAGGCACGATCGGGCGCACGCCGGGGAAGGCCTTGGTCGGCCTCCGCGTGATCGGGCTCGCAGGCGACCGTCCGTCCCTGTTCGACGCCTTCGTGCGGAACCTCCTGCGGCTCCTCTGGGGGATCCCGGCGATCGGGCTCGCGTTCCTTGCCTACGACGCGCGCCTCGTCGCGACGGACGAGCTCGAGCGGCGGCTCGGGGACCTGGCCGCGCACACGATCGTCGTCGAGACGAGAGGGACCGGAGGCGTCTAGGCGGGGACCCCGTAGACCTCGAACACGACCCGGCCGGCGCCGGCCGCCGCGTAGGCGACCCGGTACGTTCCGGGAGGAAGGTCCGTCGCGCGGTAGCCGTGCGAGAAGGCCTCGCAGTCCGCGCCGGCGCCGTAGGGCCCGCCGCCCTGGATCTCGATGATCGCGGCGGCGAGGGGGCACTGCGGCGCGACGGTGACGTTCGTATACCGTCGGCCGAGGGTGAGGTTCACGACGTGGACCTCCTCGCCGGCTTCGCCAAGGTCGATCTCGAGGCGGTAGATGAGGACGCGCGGCGGACGCGGGGGCGGAGGCGGCGGGCTCGGGACCACGAATCCTTCGATGCGCTCGTTGTTCGTCTCGTCCGTCTCGTTCACGGCGTTGTCCGGATCCACGAACGCGCGGACCGTGTGGTTCCCGGACGTGGCGTTCCATGACGGGGACGCGTACCCGACCGTACGGTTCCCGTCCTTTGTGAACCGGCCCGATTCCCAGAAGGTCGAGTCGTCCAACGTAAGCCGGATGCGGAACCCGTAGGCGGTCCCGGAGCCGTCGGTCCGGATCCACACGACGAACCGCGTGGCGGTCCCCGGGCCGGGAGCCGGGGGCTCCAGCGTGA
>JBQTJL010000061.1:0-2251 GCA_052387135.1 Methanobacteriota archaeon
GTGTGGGAGACGAGGTCGGCCTCGTCGGAGCCGAAGTGGACGCGCGCGCTCGTCGGGATGTCGGTCTCGACGACGACGACCGCGCTCCGGTGGCTCGTCGCGAAGGCGGCAAGGCGCGTGAACCGGGGGTCCTGGTTCGTGACGAGGATCGGAACGACGTCGACGACGGAGTTCCCGACCGAGTCGACGAGGCGGATCGGGATGCGGTGCTCATAGTAGCCCGCGGGCACCGAGCGGGAAAGGACGAAGGACCCCCGGTAGAGCCCGGAGCCGACGGCCGTGAGCGAGAGCGTGCGGGACTCGGAGAGGCCGGCAAGGTCCAAGGTCGCCGTGGCGGGGCGCGCGTCGAGCACCGCGGCCTGCACCTCGACCGAGGTCCCCGGCTTCGCGCGGCTGCCGCGGTCGTACGTGACCTTCGTCTCGCGGCCGAGCCGCGGGGGCTCGGTGTCGAAGACGGCCTCGTCGGAGCTGGTCGCGCTGTTTCCGGCGCGGTCGAACACGGCGACCGAGACCGTGACGTTGGTCTCCGATGTCCCAAGCGGCGGAATCTCCCAGCCGCCGCCCGAGTGGCTGTCGCCGGAGCTTCCGAGCGCGACGGTCCGCGGCGGGACGCCGTCTACGTGGAAGGTCGCCTCGACCGGGAATCGGAGCCCCGCGCCGGGCGTCGCGTCCGCGGCGATCGCGGAGACGGCCGGCGCGCGGCGGAGGCCCGCGGGGTCCGGATCCACCCGGACCGACGTGATCACAGGCCGCATGTGGTCGACGCGGAGGCGTCCGATCGTCGGGTTGCATCCGGAGCTGTCGGTGTCGTTGTGCGGAAGCAGGCATTGCCGGCGGAACGCGCCGGTGCCGGCGTCGTAGCAGGCGGCGATCTTCGTCGCGATGGGCTCGGACCGCCCGCTCCGGTCCGTCACTTCGGTGACGAAATAGTACGTCCGGCCCTGCGTCTCGGCCTCCGCGTGGCCTTCGACGTGGTCGACCGGCTTGAAGTCGACCTCGACGACAGGGTCCGGCTTCGGCAGCGCGGTGCGGTTCGTCTGGTTCGGCGTCGCCCCGATACGCGCCGCGTCCGTGACGCCGCCGGGGCCCGCGTAGGTGATCGGGACGAGCAGGGTCGGTTCGGGGAGCGCGGCCCGCGCTTCGAGGCGGATCGTCGCCCGGACCTCCTGCGTGGCGGCGGTCCCGTCGGGGACGCTCACCGGGACCAAGGACGCGTTCTTCATGCGGACGGTCACGTCGCCCACGGTGAGGTTCAGGTCGAAGGAGGCGTTCAGCGCGGACTGGATCGCCGCCTGCGGCCAGGAGAGGGTGGCCGTCCCGGCGGGGCCGGCATGTTCGATCGAGAGGTTCCAGACGATGGCCCCGGCAGACGGGGTCTTCACGGCTTCTTCGAGGATACGGGAGCCGGCCGCGTTCGAGGGCTCGCGCAGCGCGACCGAGGCATACGCGCCGACCGGGACCGGCGGCAACGCCGTCCAGTTCGAAAGGCAACCGGACGCGGGGCAGATGGGGCGCGCGAGGTCGTCGGCGGCGTCGAGGATCGTCCCGTTGAACGCGTCGAGGTACCGGATCGTGACGTTCTGGATCTCGGCGCGGTCGCCCGGGATCCGGAACCGGACGGGGAACGAGCCACGGTGGGCCTCGAGGACGTTCTCCGGGGACTCGTAGAGGAGGTCGTTCACCCAGAGGTCGTCGCCGTCCGCGTGGTAGAGGCCGGCTTCGAGCGTGCCCGCGGGCGGGTCCCGGAGGAGCCGGAACGGGACCTCGATCGTGCGGTTGAGGCAGCGGGCGCCGGCGCCGCGTTCGGCCGCGACCGCGGCGGTGCAGGAGGCGTCGTTTGCGACGAGACGAAGCGCGTATCGGCCGGCCGGCGCGCTTCCGCCGTCCCACCGGAACGTGTAGGCGCCGCCGCCCCCGATGTAGGTGCCGAGCGGCTCGGTCGACGGGTCGGCGCGGGCGATGACCGTCTCGTCCGACGAGAGCACCTCGGCCCGGACGAACGCGCCGGCAAGCGGCGTCGTCGTCTCGACGAGGGACGACGGAGTCCCGGCGGCGACCCCGAGCGGGGCGAGGACGTAGGAGACGGGCGCGCCGGCATCGGAGGCGCCGATGGCGTCTTCGAAGCAATATACGACGTCGGGGACGACTTCGCAGGCGTGGCTTCCGTCCGCCGGGACGACCGTGGTGTTCCGGACCGCGCCGGTCGCAAAGTCGAGGCGCGCGAGTTCGAAGCCGGTCTTCGGAGTCCCGG
>JBQTJL010000062.1:0-11936 GCA_052387135.1 Methanobacteriota archaeon
GCGACACATCTGGGTTCGCAGACCGAACAATCGGCGAATCGGGAAGAGCGAAATATTCAAGGGATAGAGATTTAAACGGCGAGGGTCCTTCCAGGAGGGATGCCCACGGGAGGCCACCTCGTCGCCGAAGCGCTCGCGCGCGAAGGCACGAAGGTGCTGTTCACGCTCTGCGGCGGCCACATCATGCCGATCTACGACGGCTGCCTCGACCGGAAGATCCGCGTGATCGACGTCCGGCACGAGCAGTCGGCGGCCTTCGCGGCGGACGCGTGGGCGCGGGTCACCGGCGCCGTGGGCGTCGCGGCCGTCACCGCGGGCCCGGGCGTCTGCAACGCGATGACGGCGGTCGCGAACGCGCGGAACTCCGACTCGCCGATCGTCGTCCTCGGCGGCCAGGGCGAGACGAACCGGGCGGACCAGGGGAGCCTCCAGGAGACGCCCCACGTGCGCCTGATGGAGCCCTTGACGAAATCCTCCCGCTCCTGCCCCTCCGCGAAGCGGCTCCCCGAGTACGTGACGAACGCGTTCCGGGCCGCCGCCTCGCCGCGGACCGGCCCCGCGTTCCTCGAGGTCCCGTGGGACACGCTCTTCGAGGACGTGGCCCCCGAGACCGTCGACTGGACCGCCGCGAGCGGCCGCGTTCCGGCGCCGGTGCCGGACGCCTCCGCGATCCTCCGCGCGGTCGACCTCCTCGTCGCGGCGGAACGCCCCGTGGTCCTTGCCGGCACCTCGCTTCGCTGGAGCGCGGCGCCCGCCGGCCTCGAGACGCTCGCCGCGGTCTACAAGGCGCCGTTCTTCGTGAACTCGCTCGCGCGGGGCGCCCTCCCGCCGACGCATCCGCTGCTCCACGCCCTGTCGCGCTCGAAGGCCCTCGAAGAGGCCGACCTCGTCCTCGACCTCGGCGCGCCGTTCGATTTCCGCGTCGCGTTCGGGAAGGCGCCGGCCGTGAACGCGCGCGCAAAGGTCGTGATGGCCGACGTCGATCCCTCGACGATCGGCCACAACCGGGCGGTCGACGTGGGGCTCGTCGGCGACGTGGGCCTCACGGCGGCTCTGCTTGCCGGGGCCCTGAAGGGCCGCCGGGCCCCCGACCGCGGGGCGTGGCTCGAGCGCCTGCAAGCGGTCGAAGCAAAGAAGAGGGCGAAGCTCTCCGAAGAATCCGCCGCGGAAGGCCGGCCCGTGCACGCACTCCGCCTTGCCCGCGAGATCGACCGCGTCGTCGACGAGGACACGATCCTCGTCGCAGACGGCGGCAACATCGTCGCGACCGGCGCCAAGATCCTCCGGGTGCCGCGCTACGGCTCCTGGCTCGACCCGGGCCGGTTCGGCTGCCTGGGCGTAGGGCTCCCGTTCGCGCTTGCGGCAAAGCTCGCGGAGCCGAAGAAGCGCGTCTTGGCCTTCCTCGGGGACGGCGCGTTCGGGATCACCGCGATGGAGCTCGACACGATGGTCCGCCACGACGTCCCCGTCGTCTGCGTGATCGGCAACGACGGCGCGTGGGCGCAGATCCGGGGCCCGCAGGTCGGGCTCTACGGCGAGGACCGCGCCGTCGCGACCCTGCTTTCCGAAGGCACGCGCTACGACGAGATGGCCCGCGCCTTGGGCTGCCACGGCGAGCTCGTCGACGACCCGGCCGAGGTCGAGCCCGCGATCGAACGGGCGTTCCGCTCGGGGCGCCCGGCGGTCGTGAACGTCCTTGTCGACCGGGCCTCGAACGCGGGGACCGGATCCTATCCGATGTGAGGTGTTCCTATGGGCAAGCTGTACACAGGGCCGCGGCTTTCCGTGACGGACGACGTGATCCCCGACCGGATCCTCCGGCTCGCGGACGGGATGAAGGACCGCCGCGGGTTCGTCGCGCGCAGCCGGCCGGCCGGCCCGCTCGAGGACGTCTCGTGGGGCGAGGTCGCGAAGATGGTCCGCGCGGGCGCGCGGGCGCTCGTCGGCATGGGAATCGCGAAGGGAGACCGCGTCGCGATCGTGTCCCGCACGCGCTACGAATGGTCGATCGCGGACCTTTCGATCCTCGCCGCGGGCGGCGTCTCGGTCCCGATCTATCCCACGCTGCTACCGAGCCAGGTCGCCTACATCCTGAACGACAGCGGAAGCCGCGTCGCCTTCGTCGAGGACCCGGAGCAGGCAGACAAGCTGAAGGCGGCCTGGAAGGAGATCAAGGGCCTCGACGCGGTCGTCGCGTTCGACCCCGTGGCGCCGGACGCCGTCCTCAAACCCGTGCCGTTCGATGCGTTCCTTGCGAAGGGCGAGGCCGCCGGCGCGCCCGCGTGGTCGACGGTCGAGCAGCGGATGCGGTCGGTGAAGCCGGACGACGTCGCGAGCCTCGTCTACACGAGCGGCACCACGGGCGTGCCGAAGGGCTGCATCCTCACGCACCGCAACTTCTTGACCGCGGCCGACGCGGGCCAAGCCGTCTTCCAGCTCCGCCCGGACGACGTGGGGCTCGCGTTCCTGCCGCTTGCGCACTCGTACCAGCGGCTCGTGAACTACCTCGTCTTCTCGGTCGGGACCTCGACCGTCTTCTCGTCGCCCGAGCACCTCGTGCCGGACCTCCAGAAGACGCGTCCCACGATGATGGCGGCGGTCCCGCGCATCTACGAGCGCATCTACGCCCAGATGCGGCTCAAGGTCGAGGAGGGGAGCCCCACGAAGCGCCGCATCTTCCGATGGGCCGAAGGCGTCGCGAAGGATTGCGGACGCGCGATGGCGATGGGGGGCCGGCTCTCGCCGGGCCTTGCCGCGCGGCGCGCGATCGCGGACCGGCTCGTCTTCCGGAAGATCCGCGAAGGCATCGGCTGCACGCGGCTCCGCATCGTGATCACGGGGGCCGCCGCGATCAGCCCCGACCTCCTCTACTTCTACCGCGGCATCGGCATCCCGATCCTCGAAGGCTACGGCTTGACCGAGACCGCCGCCCCCTCGAACGTGAACCTGCCCGGCCGCTACAAGCCCGGCACCGTGGGCCCCCCGATGCCGGGGATCGAGCAGAAACTCGACCACGACGGCGAGGTCCTCACCAAGGGGCCGAACGTCTTTTCGGGGTACTGGAACCTGCCGAAGGACTCGAAGGAGTCGTTCACCGAGGACGGGTTCCTGCGGACCGGCGACCTCGGCACCTTCGACGACGACGGCTACCTCAAGATCATCGACCGCAAGAAGGAGCTCGAAAAGCTCTCGACCGGAAAGTACGTCGCGCCGGTCCCGATCGAGGAAGGCCTGAAGCGCTGCCCCTTGGTCGAGGAGGCGATGGTGGTGGCGGACGAGCGCAAGTTCACCGCGGCCATCCTCCAGCCGAACATGGCGGCCTTGATGCGATTCGCCGAGCGCCACCAGATCGGGGTCGACGAGGCGAAGGTCGTGCGGCAGAAGGACCCCACGGGCCAGCTCGCGGTCTACGAGATCCCGGACGGCCTTGCGACGCACCCGGCGGTCGTCGCCGAGGTCCAGACGCACGTCGACGGCCTGAACAAGACGCTCGCGCCGCACGAGCAGGTGAAGAAGTTCCGGCTCGTGCCGCGCGTGTGGACGATCGCGCGGGACGAGCTTACGCCGACCTTGAAGAAGAAGCGGCGGAACATCCGCAAGAACTTCGCCGCCGCGATCGAGTCCCTCTACGCGGGTTGACATGGGTGCCGAAGGCCGCCACGCGCACGGGTTCCCCGAGACGGTGACCGTCGCCGAGGCCCTGCGGCGGCTCGCCGCCGTCGTCCCGGCGATCGCCCGGACCGAGCCCATCGCCCTTGCGGCGGCCGACGGACGGGTCCTTGCGGCGCCTCTTACCGCGCCGCGGGACGTCCCGCACCACCGCAGGGCCGCGATGGACGGCTTCGCGGTCCGCGCAAAGGACACGTTCGGGGCAGGAGCCGACGCGCCGCGCACGCTCGCGATCGGCCCGGCCCCGGCCGCCGGCGTCGCGCTCCCCGTCCACACCGGAAGCCCGGTCCCGCAGGGCTTCGACGCGGTCGTCCTCGTCGAGGACACGGAGCGCCGCGGGGAGACCGTCCGCGTCCTCCGGGCGGTACCCGAAGGCGCGAACGTCGCGGAGGCTGGCGAGGACGTCCGCCGCGGCGAGCGCCTGTTCTCGGCCGGCCACCGCCTGCGACCGAGCGACCTCGGGCTCGCAAAGACGCTGGGGTTCGGCACGGTCGAGGTCTACGCCCGGCCGCGCGTCGCGGTCCTACCGACCGGCGAGGAGCTCGTGGAAGACCGCGAGCCGGGCCTCGGCGAGGTCCTGGAGTCGAACGGCTTCACGCTCGCGCTCTCGGTCGCCCGCTGGGGCGGCGACGCCGCGGTCGAGGTCGTCGCGACCGACGAACCCGACCGCCTGGAAGCGGCGCTCGCCTCAGCCCGGACCGCGGACCTCGTCGTAACGTCGGGGGGCTCGAGCGTCGGCGAACGCGACCGCCTCCCCGAGGTCGTCGCAAAGATGGGACGCCTCCTCTTCCACGGCGTCTCGCTTCGCCCCGGGCACCCGGTCGGCGCGGGCGTCCTCTCGGGAGGCCCGCCGGTCCTGCTCCTTCCCGGGTATCCCACCGCCTGCATCGTGACCGCACACCTCCTCCTTCGCCCGATGGTCGCCCGTCTCGCCCGGCTCCCCGAGACGCCCCCGCGCACGGTCCCCGCGCGGCTCTCCCGGAAGGTCCGCTCCGAGGTCGGCATCCGGCAGGTCGTCCGCGTGCGCCTCGAAGGCCCCCCGGAGGACCGCGTCGCGGAACCGACGCGGACCGCGGGGGCGGGCGTCCTGTCGCGCGTGACGCGCGCCGACGGCTTCGTCGTGATCCCGGAGAACGTCGAAGGGCTCGACGAGGGCACCGTCGTCGAGGTGGAATTTTGGGAGTGACGCGCGGAAAGGAGTTCCGGCACCTCGTCTCGGTCGAGGAGGCCCTCGAAGCGATCGGGCGCCTTCCGGTGCGACCGAGGACGGAGACGGTCCCCCTTTCCGACGCGACCCACCGCGTCCTCGCCGAGCCCGTCACGGCCCCGCTCGACGTGCCGGGCTTCGACCGGGCCGCGATGGACGGGTTCGCGGTCCGCGCGAGGGACACGTTCGGCGCGGCCGAGGACCGCCCGGTCCGGCTCCGGGTCCTCGGGACGAGCCACGCGGGCCGCACGTCCCCGGGCGCCGTCGCGCCGGGGCTCGCGATCGAGATCGGCACCGGCGGCGAGATGCCGCCGGGCGCGGACGCGGTCGTGATGGTCGAGGACACCGACCGCGACGCCGACGGCGACGTGCAGGTCCGCCGCGCGGTGGCACCCGGCGACCACGTGATGGGCGCCGGCTCGGACATCGCGCGGGGAAGCCGCGCGCTCTCCGCGGGGACGGCGCTGTCGCCCCGCGAGATCGGGCTCCTTGCCGCCCTCGGCCTCGACCGGGTCCGCGTATCGGCCCGCCCCCGCATCGCGATCCTTTCGACCGGCGACGAGCTCGTGCCGCCCGGCGGCCGGCTGGATGGCCCCCGCATCCACGACGTGAACGGGCCGGCGCTCGCCGCGGCGGCGGTCGAGGCGGGCGCGGCGGTCGGCACGGTCGCCGTAATCGGCGACGAGCGGTCCCGGATGGAGAAGGCGATCCTCGACGCCGCGGCGACCCACGATGCGGTCGTCACGTCGGGCTCGACCTCGGCCTCGGCCGCGGACCAAGTCTACCGCATCCTCGAGGAGCGAGGCCGGATGCTGCTCCATGGGATCGCGGTCCGGCCCGGAAAGCCCACGGCGATCGGGCTCGTCGCGGACACGCCGTTCTTCGGCCTTCCGGGATACCCCGTCTCGGCCTTGACGATCTTCTCCCATTTCGTGGTCCCGTACCTTCGTCGCGCGCAAGGGCTTGCCCCGCGGCCTGCGACGCCGGTCCCGGCCGAGCTTGCGACGCTCCTTCCGAACCGCGGAGGCCGCGCGTGGTTCGCGCCGGTCGGCCTCGTCGCGGACGCCGACCTGCGGCTCCTTGCCTACCCGGTCGACCGCGGCTCCGGGGCGACCACGTCCCTCGTCGACGCCGAAGGCTACGTGTGGGTGCGCGAGAACGTGAACCACGTCGCGGCCGGCTCGCCGGTCGCGGTGTTCCCGTTCGGCGAACTACGCGTCCCGCCGGTCGTGGTCGCGGCCGAGCCGGACGCGGGCCTTCCGGGCCTCCTTGCGGCCGTCCCCGGCGCAAAATGGATCCGGACCGGCGGGGTAGAGGCGGCCGCCAAGGTTGCGGCGGGCATCGCGGATGCCGCCCTCACGACGGCGGAGCCCGCGGCCGGCCGACGGGTCGTCGATCATCCGGGGCCCGAGCGCGCGTGGGGCCTCCTCGTCCGGGCCGAGCATGGAGGCGGCCTCGCGGACCTTGCGCGCTCCAGGCTCCGGATCGTCCTTCGCGAGGCGGGCTCCGACGCGCGCCGCCGGTTCGAGGCGTTGCCGCCCGACATCCGGGACGGCTTCGTCGTCGCAGGCACGGCGCGGAGTCCCGAGGCCGCGCTCCAGCGGCTGCTATCGGGCCGCGCCGACATCGCGCTCTCGGCGAACCCCTCGGAGGTCGCGGCGGGCCTCCGGTTCGTTCCGCTCGGCCGCGAGACGGTGCGGCTCCTCGTGGACGGGTCCCGTGCGGCAAAACCCGGCGTCGCAGCCCTCGTCGCCGCATGGACCGCGCGGCGCTGACGTCACGTGCGGACGACGTTCCCGGTCTCCCATTCCTCGAGCCACGCGACGACCGTGATGTCGTACGTCTGGAGGTTGAGGTTCATCCCGCGCTCGTTCGTCACCTGGAACGTGGTGCAGGCCCGGGCGCTCTCCGCGAACGCGGTCGACGGGAGGATGAGGCCGCCCGCGTCGACCTCGGTGTTGTTGAACCGGAGCGTGGCGCACGCAAAGTAGGTCCCGAAGAAGCCGGACTCGGGCGCCTGATAGACGTGCCGGAAGAGCCCGGACGTCTGCGCGACGCGGATCCGATAGTCCTGCGTCCCGTTCGCGTCCCAGCGCTGGATGGCGCCCGCGTCGTCGACGAGGATGGGGCGGGCGTAGCGCGAACCGGCCCCGCCGGGGTACGTGACCACGGCGTCGCCGAGCCGGACCGGCGATGCGACCGAGCCGCCGAGTCCGCGGTCGCTCCGGTGCGCCTGCGACGACCCCGCGCCCCAGAGGTAGGCGCTGGCGGCGGCCGTGTTCCCGTCGATCGCAAGGAGCGACTCGGTCCCGAGCTCCGCCGCGTCGACGGCTTCGCTGGTCGCCACGATCCAGTCCGGCGTCGCGTCGCCGTTTACGTGCGCCTCCCAAGAGGCAAGCGGCGTGAGGCGGCGCTCCGGGACGAACACGATCGCGGCGCGGGCGCCGGACCCCAGCGAGGCGTCGGCGGTCGCCGGGTCCGAGACGCGGGTCGGCGTGGCCGGAGCCTCGGCAGCGGCGGCGTTCTCGGGCGCGACGGACGGGTCTTCGTAGGCCGGCACGAGCGCCTGCTCCGTGTGGTTGCCCGCCTCGAACGACTCGACGCGGAGGAACGTCGCGGAGCCCCGGGCGTCGACGCCGACGACGGCGAGCCGGCCGGGCGCGCCCACAAGGAGCGGCACCGTGCCGCCCTGCGGCGTGCCGAACCGGAGGACGCGGATCTCGCGGACGGCCCCGACCTGCGTGGGATCGAGACCCGTCGCGTTGTCGAGGCTGAACGTCGCGAACTGCTCGGCGACCGCGGGCACGAGGAGCCCGTAGGCGATGCGGGCGTCGGTCGCGGGATCCAAGTCGGAGGCGCGCAGATCCGGGATCGCGACCTCGGCGCGCGTGCCGGCGCAGCCGCCGACCGGGAAGGCGGCCCCGACGCCGGCAAAGCACAAGGTGAAGTTCCGGACGTACGGGATGTTCTGGAGGGCGGACTGGGACTGATCGAACTGGACCGTCCAACGGAACGTGCCGTTCCATCGCACCGTGACGGTGCCCGCGTAGTAGTCGGACCCGTGCGCGTCCCCCGAGGCGGCGCCCGCGGACGAGACGTTCGCCGCGGCGAGCGTCGTCGTCGCGACCTGGTTGTCGCTCTCGATCGTGAACCGGAGGTTGTTCCGCAGGGGTTCGCTGAAGCGGTCCGGGTAGAGCCGGATCTGCACCTGCGTCGTGGTGCTGGCGCCGAGCGACACCGTGCCGTTCCACGCCGAAACCGCCCGCGACGCGCGCGCCGGCACGACCTCGGTGAAGAGCTTCGCGCCGTCGCCGCCCGCGACCGCAAAGCCCAAGGGGTCGATCGAGACGAACCGGAGGTCGGAGGAGGCGCCGCCCGCCGGCACCGTGTGGAGCCGGGTGTGGTTCGAGATGCGCGCCGCGAAGCCCTCGCGGCCGACGAGCCAGCCCGACGCGCCCTGCGGGTCGAGGCCGACCGAAAGCACCTCGCGGACCGGGCGGACGAGCGTCCACGTGGCCCCGCCGTCGTCCGTCCGGAACGCGGCGCCGTACGAAGCGTAGTTCGAGGTCGCCGACCGGACGCAGGTCCACTCGTGGACCGGCGCGCCGCGGAGCTCGGCGACGTCGGGCCGGAGCGTGCGCCCGCCGATCGTGCGGACGCCGGCTTCGACGACCGCGTCGCTTGCGACCTTCGCGCGGGGCCCGTACGCGCTGCGGCCTTCGAGGCAGTCTTCGTACGTCGCGTAGAGGTCCCCGGAGTGACCGCTCGCCGTGGCCGTGGCGGCGGTCCACGCGTCGCCGCCCACGATCCATCCCGTGGTCGCGTTGTGGAAGTAGACTTCGCGGAACGACGGTCGATGGCCCGAGACCGAGTAGTCGATCGAGGTCCCCGCCACGCCGAAGTAGGCGGGGAGCACGTCGCCGGGCCAGGTGACGCCTCCGTCGGTCGTCTTCCAGACGTGGCCTTGGTCTCCGACGGCCCAACCGGTCGTCGCGCTCACCATGTCGATCCGGGTCGGGACCCGCACCGACTGGTCGAGCGGGGAGCGGAACGGCGACCCCGTGACGAGGGCCCACGTCGAACCGCCGTCGGTCGTCTTCGCGACGGCGCCGTTCCCGGAGTAGTCCGTGCCGACGAGGAACCCGAGCGAGGCGTCAAGGAAGTCCACGTCGTGGAGGTACCGGAAGCCCCGGACCTCGCCGAGGGCGCCCCGGGCCCCGATCTGGACCTTGTCGTATCCCACGATCGAGACCGAGCCCGGTGCGTCGTCGAGGGGCAGCGACGCCGTCGCAAGGTGCGCGAGGAACACCGGCGTCTGGTCCGGTCGCAAGGCGACGCGGCGGTAGTCGACGCCGGGCACGAGGATCGGTTCCTTCACCGTACGGAACGCGTCGAAGAGGACACCCCGCGGCGTGGGGGGCGGTTCGGGGATCGGCGTCATCTGCGCGACCTCATACTCGCGGACCGGCGTGGTCACGAACGCCTGCGGCGGGGTCGTGTCGCGGACGTCACCCACGGCGCCGGATTCGTAGCCGGCGATGAAGCTGCCGCCGGCCGATGTCCCCCCGACGTTCGCATAGGAGCCGATCACGTAGCAGTGGAAGAACGTGATGCAGGCGCCATCGCGGTACTCCTTGAGGAGGCCCGCTCGGAAGTCCGTCGCCTGGGATGCGCCCTGCGTCCCGTTCATCACGTAGACCTCGGCGCCGGCGGCCGCCGCGATCTCGGTGCGACCGTCGCCGTCGATGTCGGTCGCTGCAAGCGCGGTGACGGGCAAGACGGCGTGGAGCGGGACCGGGTTCCAGAGGTCGGCGCCCGTGTCGCGGTCGAGGACGCGGACGACCGAACCCGCCGCAATCGCGATGCCGGGGCGCTTTCCGGGCCCGAAGGCGCCGACCGCCATCGCGGCGGGCTCGCCGGACGGCAGGCGCACGGCCCACCGGAGCGTCCCGTCCGGGTTCGCGGCGTAGATGCGGCCGCGGCTTGCGAGCCCACCCGCGCCGCCGGTCGCAAGGCCGGCGTCGATCGTCACGACGGAGCCGTTCGAAGCGACGTAGATCGTGTCGAGGACGCCGGCCGCGTCCGTGGCGACGGCGAGCTCGGTCGGGGTCTCGGCGTCGAGCTGCGCCATCCCCGCGCCCCATGCCGCCTTCTGCCATTCGGGGAGCGACTTTTGCCGGCCCGTCGTTCCGCGCGCATCCTCGGAGCCGTCGGAGTTCTTGAGGAAGTAGAGACGCGGGTGCCGGTTGTCGAGGTCCGTCGTGAGCGAGCTCGGGCCCCGCGCCTGGAGCACGAGGACACGGTCGCCCGCCGCGCCGCCGCCCACGTTCACGGTCGCAAGGTCCGCGACGGGCCCCGAGAGGTCCGACCGCCATCGCTTGGCGAGGTTCCCGCCCGCGGGCTCGGTCGACAGCGCGAGGACCACGCCATCGGCGCCGCCCGCGACGATCGCGGGAGCGCCGGCCACGGTGGCGATCGCGACCTCCGTGAGGGCCGCGATGGGCGCCTGGGAGAGGTTCACGGTCTCGTTCACGATCGGCTGCTTGCGGATCGCGGTGTTCGACGGGCCGTACAGCGTGAAGGTCTCGGAGAGGTTCAGCAACGTCTGGTCCGGGTACTTCGCGAGGAGTTCGCGGACCATCGACTGGGCATCGAACACGACCTCGACGCGTCGCTTCGCCGCGTCCTCGGAGAGGTCCACGTGGGTCGGCGTCGCGTAGAAGCTCGTGTTGTAGAGGGCCGCCTTCAGCGCGCCCCGATCGAGAAGGAACGCGGTGGCCGCGGTCTTCGTCTCGTACGCGGTCTTCGTCGAGCCCTGCAAGCCGCGGTAGGACGCGTTCGCGACGATGGTGTGCCGCCCGTCCCGGTCGTCCCACGTGTCGTGCTCGGCGTAGAACACGCCCGGCGCCCACCGGAAGTGGCCCGTCGTCTGCGTCACGCCGTTGCCCATGTCGAGCGTCACGTTCGGGTACCCGCCGAACGAGGGCGGGCGCTTCGCAGGATGGGTCGTCACGTTCAAGACGAACTCCGCGAGGACGCTCGAAGGAAGCGCGCCCGCTTGGAGGTGGCCCGTCCAACGCGCCTTCGTGCCGGACGGATCGACCTTCCACGTGGGCACGATGAACCGGGCGACCTGCGCGAGGGCTCCGCCGTTTGCGGCCGGCGGATAGCAGTTCGAGAGGTGGAGCGCGGCCGTTTGGTCGCCCGTGGGCGCCGCAACGCACGTGCCGCCGAGGACGTAGCCCACGTGGTTCTTCGGGTTGAAGATCGCGGCGGCCTCGGCGGTGCCGTTCAGGCGGTCCCCGCCGATGGCGTACGCGATATCCTCGCCATCGAAGATCGGCGTGAGCGTCGGCGGGTCCTGGGATGGATCGAAGCGCCAGAGGACGTCGCTCGTCCAGCGCGTGCCTTGGGCGTTCTGGACCCATCCGCCGTGGAGATAGGCGACGCCCGCGTCCGGGTCCCAGAAGGCGCTCGCTCCGAACGCCGAGAGGTTCAACGGATAGCCGAATCCTTGGAAGAAGAACGGGAGCTGCGTGAGGGTCGCGGTCCCGTTCGGTCCGATCGAGAAGCGGTAGACGTCGTCTGCCGAGGTGCCGTCCGCTTCGAGGCCACCGAACAGGTAGGCGGACCGTCCCGCCGCGTCCCACGCGGCCGCCATCTGGCGCCGGGGCGTCGCAAACCGCGCGCCGGGCACTACCGAGACGACCTCGTCGCCGCGGCCCGAAAGGTCGACCGCGAGCACGGTGTCGACGAGGGCCAGCGAGTCCTGCCCGCCGAAGAGGTAGGCGGTCGAGGAGGCCTCGTCGAAGACCGCCGGCGCGTCGTACCGGGCGTAGTCGGACCGCAACGTCACGTTGTCGATGTGGACCGTCACGTTGTCCGCGAGCGCGGACGGCTCGCCCGCGTCCTTCCATTCGATCCCGAGGACGACGAGGACCTGCCGTTCCTGCGGCGTGAAGCGGTCCGTGAGTTGGACCCAGCCCGGCGCGCCGCCGGTGGGGACGTACGTCGCGCGCTTCTTCGCCTCTCCCGCAGAGAGCGGCGCGGCGTCGTCGAC
>JBQTJL010000063.1:0-6557 GCA_052387135.1 Methanobacteriota archaeon
TCCGCCCTCCCCCGCCCGCGTGCGCGGGCGGCGCCCCCGCCTGTGAGGGCGACTGCCCCGTGAAGCCGAGACGCTCTGAAGCCGCCGCCGAGCGGGATCAAGAGCGGACTAGGCCCTCGCCGCGGGCGGTGATTCGACCGGGCGGTACGTCGATGGCGACGTCCCACGTGGGGGGCATCGCCGCGCTCACGAGACCATACGACCGGGGCGATCCGATCAAGGTCGCGGCCCCGACCATGCATGAGCTGCTCGTGGCACGGCTCGCACACAACCGGCCCGGCCGGCGCCGCCATCAACAACGCCACAAACGGGGCGGCGCGAACTGCGTTTCGTACCCGTACAAGACCTAGGCGCTCGTTCTCGTTGCCTCGCCCTGGGATCGCCGCTGCGGATGAGAAGAACCCTACCGGGAAACGGACGTTTCAGTTGCATTCGCCTCTAGAACGAGGGGATCGAGTCGCAGGAACCGTTTTGTATCGCGAATCCGCTAGAGAAGCGGGCAGTGCGGAAGAGGTCGGCCGCTCAGGAAATCCTCCATGATGCGTTGCGACCTCCTGCCGCCAGGTCCTCGTTGCGGTGAACGCTTGTCCAGTGTAACCAAGGTCCGGCGACATCGCCCTTCCTCCGAATCGGGGCGGAAGCCACGCGACGAGCGTGAGCTCTTGCAAGATGTGGAAACGCTCAAGGCGGACATGCGCTGGGTCCGGTGGCTCCTTGGGCTGCTGCTCCTCATGGACTTGTCGGCTCGCTTCGGCCTTACCACGTTTCCCTAGCCGGCTCGCGGTTGATCGTGCTAGGGCGCGACGCGCGGCGGCGGATTACGACCGGAGCCCGCGGACCCTCGCGTCGATGAGGCCTCGAATCTTCTCGGCGAGTGCCGCGGGCCCGGGCGCCTTCACGAGCAGCGCGTGCACGAACGGCTCCTGCGCCGCCTCGCGGACCGCATCGTCCTCCCGGTCGTCCGTCGTGAGCACGCGGACGGAGCGCGGCGCGACCGCCGTCGCGAGCCGGAGGAACGCGGCGCCGTCGATGCGGGAGAGCCGCTCGCCCGCGACGATCATGTCGGCCGAGTGGCGCTCGAGAAGAGCCAGCGCCTCGACCGGCGTCTCCGCCGTCATCACGTGGAGGAGCGGCAGGCGCGTCGCGAGAAGCCCTCGCACGTCGGACAGGAACGCGCGGTCGCGATCGACGAGAAGGAGGCGGATGGCCGGCCCTCGTTCGCCCTCGGTCATGGTGCCCTGTTGCCGGGCCGGCGCTTCCCCTCGACCCCTGGAAGACCGATGTCCCCGTGCCCGGCCCTTCCATGGCGCGACCCCCGGATAGGCGTTTCGCTCTCGTCCAACGGGGCGCGGAAATCTCCACCTGAGGGGAAACAAGCGCAAGCGCGAGCGCGCAAGCGCAAGCGCAAGCGAAACGAGGGCTACACGATGTCCGCCTTCGCGTCGAACCGGATCTCGCCCTTCGACCCCACGTGGAATGCGTACGCTTCCTTCTGGTCGTCTTTCCCCGAGTTCGTCGCGACGAGGACGCGCTTCCCGTCGGTCCGGACGTGCACGATCCCGGGCGTCTTCTTGTGGTAGACCCGCGGGAGCACGCCGAGGGACTTCGGCGGACTTCCGCGAGGCTCCATCTTCGTGACGCTCGCGCGACCGATGCGCTCGAAGAACGCGACCATCTCGGTCACGTAGATGAGCGGCCGCTCGACGGTCGGGCGCGAGAACTTCCCGAGGGCGCCGATGAGGCCGGCCCGCGGATGGATGTATTCCTTGGCGCTCGACTCGTCGCCGGAGGAGACCACGGACACGACCGGGCGCACGGCCTCGAGGAGGCGCGACGAGAAATCCGCCGAGCCATGATGCGGGACCTTGAAGACCTCGGCCGCAAGCGAGACCTCGTCGTCGCGGGCGCGCTCGAGGAGCCGCTCCTCGGATTCCTCGTTCAGGTCCGCCCCGAACAGGATCCGGACGTTCCCGTAGGTGAACCGGAGGACCACCGAGTGCCCGTTCACGGTGTGCGACGCCGAAAGCGACGCGGAGCCGGGCTTCCGGAGGAGCTTCAGGGCAGGCTTCCCGTTCACGCGATCCACGATCGGCCCCAGCACCTGCGTGCGGATGCCGTCGTCGCGAAGGAAGGCGAACGCCTCGTCGTCCCCCCACGAAAGGCGGCGGATCCGCATCGTGCCGTTCGATTTCTTGAGACGCACGAGCGCGTCCTTCCAATCCTGGAACGGGCGGTTCATCCGCTCGTCCGGCACGGTCGAGACGTCGTCCACGAGGTCGGTCACGTACGTGGAGCCGTCCGACGCGACGGTCGCGCCGAACGCGTCCGCGTCGCGGTTCGTGGTCCGTTTCACGAGGCCGTTGTGGAAGACGCGCTCCGCCGTGATGAGCGGGGACCCCGCGGCCCGGAACGCCTCGGCCGCGAGCGTGAGGCCCTTGAAGTGGTCCGCGTCGCCGTGGGTCACGACGATCGCGTCGCACTTCAACGGCCGCTCCGCGAGCACGTGCGAGTACGACGTGTAGAGATAGCGCCGCAGGTGGTACTCTTCGCCGCCGTCGATCAGCACGACGTGGCCCTTCGGGCTCTCGAGGATCGCCGCGTCGCCCTGCCCCACGTCGACGAAGCGGACCTTGAGAAGCCGGTCCGTTCGGAACCGTGCTCGTGCCGGGATCCGGCAGCGGTCGATCCGCGGCTTGTATCGCTCTTCGTCGTCGTCCCAGACGCGGCGCGGGATCTCGATCGCCTCGCCGGCGCCCGGGAGATCGACGACGTTCACCGTGTCCCCCCAGAACAACGTCGCGACGAGCCGGTCCGGGTCGCTCCAGTCGTACAGCTTCAAGACGTCGTTGTCGACGATGCGCGTGGTCGCCATGGGCCGCCCCCCGACGGGATGCGGCGCCGGTCTCTTCTATCTTTGTGGGTGGATGCGATAGCGCGGATTCCGCGGAAAACGCACAGAAACCGGCAAACGGACGGGGGAAGAAATAAGCGATGCCGGGCGCCTTTTCCCGCGGAGGCAATCCATGGGGAAGAAGGTCGTCCTAGGGCTCTTCATTGCGACCATCGCGGTGCAGCCGCTCGCGGGCCCCGTCTCGTCGCTGCCTCCGCCGGCACCCGAGGTCGTCCCGGGCTTCTCGATCCGGCCCGTCGCGGCGGTCGCCGCACCGACCGCGCTCGCGTTCGGCCCGGGCGACGCGGACGGTCCCGACCTCTACGCCGCGACGCTCGCCGGCGACGTGGTCCGGATCTCGCTCCTCTGGGGCGCGGCAGGTCCCGTGGCGACCGACGTCTCGACGTTCGCCTCCGACTTCGGGCTCCCGCTCGGGATCGCGTTCCGCGGAGCCGAGCTCTACGTCGCGGACAGCCACGAGGGCAACGAAAGCGGACGGACCGACGGCCGCGTTTCGGTCGTCTCGAACGGGACCCGGAGCCTCCTCGTCGACGGGCTCCCGAACGGCCGCCACAACACGAACCACCTCCGGTTCGGACCCGACGGCTCGCTCTGGATTGCGAACGGAAACCCGAACGATGCCGGCTGCACCGGCTCCGTCTGCGTCGGAGGCGACGCCGACGTCTTCCCGTACTCGGGCGCGATCCTTTCCGTGAACGCGACGGCGCGGAAAGACGCGCCGGCGATCCTCCACTGGCGCGACGAGCCCGGCGCGGTCATCCCGCCCGCGAACATCTCGGGCCATCCCCGGAACGCCGACTTCGCGGCGAATGTCACGGTCCGCGGCTTCGGATTCCGGAACGTCTTCGGCGTCGCCTTCTCGCCGACGGGACTCGCGTACACCGCCGAGAACGGCGCGGACTCCCCGCCCTCGCAGGACGCGCTCTACCGCGTCACGCCCGGCGCCGACCACGGCTTCCCGTTCTGCTTCGACGAGGGCCTTCCGGGCGCGACCGGGGCCGGGATCTCCGTCGCCGCGAACCCCCTGTTCCCGTCGGCCGACTGCTCCGGCGTCGCGCCCGCGACGGCGCTCCTCGGCTGGCACGTCTGCGCGACGGGCCTAGACTTCGCAAGACCCGGCCCGGCCGCCTTCCCGGGCGCTTTCGGGACATCCCTCTACGTCGGCGAGTGCGGCCCCTTCTTCGTCGACGACACGGTCGCGAAGACGCTCTCGCAGGGGCCCTCCCACCACAACACGGGACACAAGGTCGTCCGGGTCGTCCTCGACGCCGCGGGGAACGCGACCGGCGTGTCCGACTTCGTGACCGGGCTCTCGCTCCCGACCGACGTGCACTTCGGCCCGGACGGGGCGATGTACATCGCGGACGCCGAAGGGATCCTCCGGGTCGCCCCCGTCCCGCTTCCGACCGTTCCGGTCCAGGCGGTGGGGTACGCGTTCGGCCCGCGAAGCCTCGTGGTTCCGGCAGGGACGACGGTCGAGTGGCGCGCCCGCGTCTTCCCGCACACGGTCACGACCATCGACGAGCCTTGCGTCCCTTCGTTCGATGCCTACGGCGGGTGCACCGGCAACGATCCCACGAACTCGGACTCGGACCCGGACACGTTCCGGAAGAACCTGCCGCAGGGGGCGGCGGCGACGCACCGCTTCGACGACCCGGGCGTCTTCCACTACTTCTGCGAGCTCCACGGGTCGCTCGGGATGAGCGGCGAGATCGTCGTGGTCTGAGACGCCGCCGCGCCTCCGAACGGGAACTCACACCCGAAATCGAACGCCCCCTGGCCGTGGACGCAGACGGACATCGAATACTGCGCCGCCACTTGCGTGCCCCCGAGCCGAAGGACCGCGGACCAGTCGCCCGTCGCAAGGTCCGCCGAGGCGGTGGACCACGAGAACGAGCGGCCCGGGCCACCGGGACCGCCCTCCGTGACCGTCTCACCGCCGTCGGGATCGACGACGACGAGCTCGAGCTCGTCGGTGGGAAGCGTCGAGCTCCACTCCACTTCGATCGAGATCCCGACGTGCCCCTCCCGCACGCCGAAGGGAAGGGTCGCCTCGGGGAGAAGCCGGGTGAGCTGCCCGGACGCTTCGTAGCTCTCGGATGGGGTGGTCGGTGGGAATTCCCACGAGAAGTCGAAATCGAAATCGAAGTCGAACGCGTCCGGGACCGGCACCAGCTCGCCCGTTACGGCGTCCACGCCGGCCGACTCGAAGCCGCCGCGCGACTCGTTCCCGTCCTCCGGCTCGACGAAGATCATGAGCACCCAGACCGCATGCGGGGCGCCCGCCTCGTGAAAGAGGAACGACATCGCGCCGTGCTCCCCCTCCGTGTCGTGGACGGCGCGCCATTCGACGTCGCCCTCGATCGCCGCCTCCACCGCGCGGTCCGAATCGACGCGCCATTCTCCGATCGGCTCGAACGTCTCGCCGTCGGGCTCCGTTCCGTTGTCCGTTTCGGTCTTCAAGACCGTCCCGTTTGCGGCCACCATCACGAACACGGTCTCGTTCGTCCCGGACGCGCGGTAGATGTACATCCACGCGGGCGCCCGGCCGTCGCCCGGATCCGAGTCCGGGGTGTGGCCGAACTCCTCCTCGAGCGCGTCCTCGGCGTCGTGGACCTCGTCGTCCTCGTCTTCGTCGGCGCCCCCGTCTTCGTCCTCGTCGTCCATGAACTCGAAGCCCATGGCGAAGGCGAGCTCCGCCCCGGGGACGCGTTCGAGCGCGGTCCGCCGGGCCGTCGGTTCAAGGTCCTTCGCGGTCGCGCCGTCGCCGCCGGGGCCCCCGTCGTTCCCATCGAACAGGCCGCCTTCGACGCAGCCGGCGAGCGGAGCGGCGAGCACGATCGAGGCGACGAGGAACACGCGCGGCATCGCGGGTGACACGCCCTGCTTCGTCTAAGCACTAACGGCCGCGACCTCGAAATCCGGCGCTTTTCGGCATTCCGACGTTCACCGTGCGCAGGTACGTCACTTTTATATGCCGCAAGAGCTTCCTTGAGCGTCATGAAGAACCGTATCGCCGAAAAAATGGCCGGCGAGATCACGCTTTCAAGGGAACCCGGCCAGACCATCAAGAAATGGCGGGAGATCTTCGGCGTGTCCCAGACCGAGCTTGCACAGGGCCTCGGCGTGTCCCCCAGCGTCATCTCGGACTACGAGTCCGGCCGCCGCAAGTCGCCCGGCACGGCTACGGTGAAACGGATCGTGAACGGGCTCCTTGCGATCGACGAGAAGCGGGGCGAGCGCACGATCCGGCAGTACTCCAGCATGATGGAGACGAACGAGTCGATCCTCGACATCCGGGAGTTCTTCGTCCCCGTCGACGCGCGCCGCTTCGTCGAGTCGATCGAGGGGCAGGCGATCGCGAACGAGGAGAACCTCGAGCGCCAGCTCAAGGGCTACACCGTGATCGACTCGGTGAAGGCGATCACGTCGCTTACGAGCTTCGAATACATGAAGATCTACGGCTGGTCGAGCGAGCGCGCGCTGCTATTCACCGGCATCACGTACGGGCGGAGTCCGATGGTCGCGATCCGCGTCCACCCGATGAAGCCCGCGCTCATCGTGTACCACCAGCCCGAGAAGGTCGACGAGCTCGCGTTGCGGCTCGCGAAGACCGAGTCCATCCCGCTCATCGTGAGCCGGATGC
>JBQTJL010000064.1:0-2517 GCA_052387135.1 Methanobacteriota archaeon
AAGGAGGGAGACGCGGCGACCGGACCGCTCGTCACGTCACCCACCGGCGGCCCCGAAGGCATCGCCGCGCTCTCGACGGTCCCGGTGCCGATCTCGGTCCTTCTCTTCGCGATCCTCGCCGCCGGCATCCTCGCCCGGGGCGGGAGGAGGCCGCCTCGATGAACCGCCTTGCGCGGCGCCTCGCGACCGCCCTCGTCGCGGTCCTCGTCCTTCCGCCGCTCCCGTACGCGACGGCAATCCATCCCGAGCCGGGTCCGCAGGCGCCGACCGCGGACTACTTCGAGGAGTGCTACGTCCTCGCGGACTCGCTGAACCGCGTCCCGCGGCTCTCCGGCGACAAGGTCCTCCTCCCGTGCACCGGCGTTGCCCCCGCGGACTTCGCCGTGACCCTCGCGATCACGGAACTGAACAAAGGGATCCGGACCTTGAACGGGATCCTCACGGACGTGAACACGACACTCGACCGGCTGCTCACGGACCGGATCCCCGCCGAGACGAACGCCACCGCGCGCCTTCTCTCGGACGGCCTCGGGGCCGACGCCGAGGTCGGGCGGCTGGGGCCGTGGCGCCACGGGGCGATCTCCGGCGCCGATCTCTGGAACGAGACGGACGCCGCGGCGGCAAACGGCAGCTGGAGCCTTGCCGCGTACGACCGCGAGACCGGCCGGTACACCCACGCGACCGACGCCTATCTCGTGAGCCCCCCGATCGACCTTTCCGGGACGCTCCTTGCGCTCCACGAGCTGCGGCTCGTGGAGAAACAGAAGGAGGAGCTGCTCGCGTCGCTTGCCGACGACGTCGGGGTCGTCGACCGGCTCGCCGAGCGCACCGGCGCCCCACAGGCCGCGGGCGGCCTCACGGTCGCGGAGTCGTTGCGGCTCCTCGAAGCGGAGATCGACGTGGCGATCGCGGCCGTCCGCGCCGCAAACCCCGTCCTCCTCTCGTTCGACCACCGGTACAACCTGAAGGACGGCCGGGACGGCGGACGCCTCGAACTCTTCACCGAGGAGCCGACGCCCGACGCGATCGCGGAAGGCCAAGGCGTGCGGCTCTGCCCCCGAGGCGCCGCAAACCCGGCCGCGACCGGCCTCGAACGCCAGCGCGCGACCGAGGCCCGCGGCGTGAAGTTCCTCGCGGACGCCCTCGTCTCGTTCCTCACGGACGAGGAGCGCACGATCGGCACGAACGTCACGCGCACCACGCTTTCCTCGGCCCCGGACCCGATCGCCTGCCACGGCGGGCGCACCGCCGCGGCGCTCGCCGCGATCGACGCGGGCGGGAACGGCACCGGGTACACCGGCACGTCGATGAACGCCTCGTGGGAGCGCGCCGAGTTCGACCTCTCGCAGCACACCGCGGGGTCGGTCTGGCTCGTCTGGCGCCTCCGCACGGTCGAGCCGCCCGGCGGCGAGCGCCCGGTCTACTTCTCGACCGGGTTCGGAAACTCGAGCTTCTACGGGTGGTGGCTCGACAACGTCCGGCTCGACGCCGCGGCGTGGCCCCACAACGTCCGCGTCGTCGACCTTGCGACGCCGGGCCCCGCGCGAGGGCCGACCGGGCCCCCGATCCCCGTGCCCGAGGATTCCGAGGTCCCGATCCTCGCGCGCGTCCAGAACGTGGGCTCGTGGAACGAGACCCTCGTCGTCCGCCTCACGACGACCCCGGAGACGGCGCCGCAGCCGTTCCCGCGCGAGACGCGCCTCCGCCTGGCTCCGGGCGAGGTCGGCGCGGTCGCGGCGACGCTCGCGACGGGCGCCCGGCGCGACGTGGTCCTTCGGGTGGAGGCGTTCCTTCCGACGGACGACCGCGAGGCCGGCGCCGACGCAAGGGTCCAGCCGGGCCGCTCGACCGTCGCCGTGTTCGAGCTTCCCGGGACCCTCGGGGACAACGTCCTTGCCCGCACGCTCGCGGTCCGGACCGTCCACGACGTGCGCGCCGAGGTCCGGGCGACCCCGGCGCTCGGCGACAAGGGAGTCCCGCGGACCGGCCACGTCGTCTTCGAGAACCGCGGCAACGTGCCCGAGCGGCTCACGGCCCGGGTCGCGGTCGTGACGCAGGGGGGGCTCGACGTCTCGGGCGAGTCCGAGGTGTCGCCCGCGGAACCCTTCTCGGTGGTCCTTCCGCCCGGCGCCCGCACCGAGCACGAGGTCGGCCTCTCGCCGAAGTCCGCCGGCGTCCTCGAGCTTCGCGTCCGATACTCCTCCGCGGACGTCTCGGGCGAGGCCCGCACCCCGATCCTCGTGCGCAAGGTGCCGGCCCCCCTCTTCTACGACACGCACAATCGGGCGCTGCAGCCGACGCCGGTCGGCTCGGGGACGACGAACCTCGGGAACTGGACGCAGACCATCCCCGCGCGGCCCGTGGACGGCGCGATGTGGCGCCTCGACCGCTCCGTCGGGATCCTCGCCGCGAAGATCCCTGCCGCGGGCCCGTTCGACGCGCTCTTCGTGAACTTCACCCACATGATCCGGCAGGCGGACGCGTTCCCGGACGACGAGGTCCAGTACCTCGACGTCC
>JBQTJL010000065.1:0-5895 GCA_052387135.1 Methanobacteriota archaeon
CTCCTACGGCATCTTGCGTCGCTCTCGGTCGGCGCGAAGGTCTCCGCCACTAGGTCCCGGCATCGGTGGACGTTCTCTCACAAAGAATGGCGGTATGACGTGTACCCCGCGCGGGTCGCGACGGAGGCACGGGCGACCCGCAGCGGGACACGATGGGTCGGGCGCCGCGGTCTTTCGCGGCTCCCGGTCGCGACGGCACACCGGCAGATCCTCGGACGTTCGCTGGTGGGCAGATCATCCGTCGAAGGTTCGCTGGCACGCCCGAGGCGGGCGCCGGCGCCGTCGCCTGACTCCCGCGCCTACGATAGGGCCCGCCGAAGATAGGGATTCGGTCTGGGGAAAAAACCCGGACCGTCCGCGAAGGGTTCATGTGCGGACGCGCGGTTGCCCGCCTCGGATCCTGATGCCGGGACGCACGGAGGAGGGCGGGTCGCACTGGGGCATCCTCGGGAAGGCCGCCGTCGTCGCGATCGGGGCGGTCGTCGTGAAGTTCGGCGTCTCGCGCGCGGGGCTCGAGTTCGTGGAGACCCTGCCGCTCCTTACCGCGCTGATGAGCGGCGTCGTGTTCACGCTCGCGATCATCCTCGCGGGCGTCCTCTCGGATTTCAAGGAGACGGAGCGCATGATCTCGGAGCTTGCGAGCCATTTCCGCCGGCTCCACGCGGACCTCGCCATCATCGCGCAGGGCGAGCGCCTCGCGGCGCTACGGGGCCACGTCCTTCGGACCGCGGTGGCGGTCCGCGAGAACCTCGGGCGCGGGACCGAGATCCGGCTCCGCGAGATCTACGCGCCGCTTTCCGCGCTCGACCGGGGCGTCGCCGAGGCGGCCGCGGCGGGCGCGCCGACGAGCCCGCTCCGGACCATCCAGGTGACGACGGGCAGCATCGTCCGGATCGTCGACCGGCTCGAGTTCATCGTCGAGACGACCTTCCTTCGGGCGGGCTACTACTACGCGGCGGCGGTCGTCGCGATCGCGGTCGTGGGACTCACGTTCACGAAGCTCGGGCCCATGGACCAGGCGCTGTTCCTCTACGGGTTCGCGGTCCTCCTTCTTTCGGGCCTGTTCTTCCTCGTCTGGGACCTCGACAACCCGCTCGCGGGCAACGTCCGGATCAGCACGAAGCAGTTCGAGAAGCTGGTGCGGACGCTCGAAGAGTCCCAAGCGTCTCCTCCAGGATCCCGATGACGACCGCGCGTCGCGGCGCTCAGCCGGACAGCTCGCACGGCTCCCAGTCGCGCGGCTCGACCGCCATCGCGATCTGCTGGACCTCCTCGGCGTCGACGACGTGGCCATGGGCCCCCTCGGGGATGGACACGACGCCGCCGACCGTGGTCACGGCGAACGCGAGCTTGATGTCGGATCCGTACCGCGAGTGGGCCATGATGTGCCAGTGCCCGGGCGCAAGCTCGTCGGTCGTGATCCGCATGCAGAGCGGACCTTCGGTGGGCCACATCGGCGCCGTGGCGTGCTGGTGCGGGTACTCGTATTCGACCCAGTAGCGCGTGTTCTCCGCGTCGTTCGGCACGTGCGCCATCATCATGACCTGCGACGGACTGGCCGCGGTCCAGTCGAGCTGGATCTCGATCACGCTCGGCAGTTCCTCCACGTGGAGGTTGAACCCGGACTTCCAGATCGGGCTCACGAGGGCCTCGGTCTCCTTGAAGTGCGCGGGGGCCTCGAACAGGGCGCCGGCCGCCATGTAGCCTTCCCACGCAAGGACCGTTGGAGCCGCGGCGAGCCCGGTAACGGCGGCCGCGGTGGCCGCGGCGTCGCCCTCGGCGGCCGTAGCGACGGGCTCCTCGGACGCAGGCGTGACGCATCCGGCTACGATCAAGGCGGACACGATGACCAACGACAGGTGCAGACGCATGTGGATGCCCCCCGATGCCCCCTCGAGAGGAGGTCGGTGGCTCGTGGAGAGGCCGGACGCAGGATAAGGGTTTGGTGTGGGCGACCCGGCCGAGGGGTCGTCATGGCGACGGGATTTGTCCGGAAAACGACGACGCTGGAGGGAAGACAGAATGTTCCCCCCAGACCCCTCAACCTAAGGATGCTCCCGTCGGGATTTGGTTCCGGTCGACGGCTTCGCGCGCGCTTGCGGGCGCGCGCTCGCCGTCGCCGGACTTCAGGCGCCTCCCTTGCCGCTCGCTTCGCTCGCGGCTGAGCGGTCGGCGCCTTCGTCAACTCCCTAGGTCGCATTTTTGGCCCTCGCTGGCACTCGGGCGCAAAAATGCTCCCGTCGGGATTTGAACCCGAGCCAGAGCCTCGAGAGGGCTCGATCCTTGACCGGACTAGACTACGGGAGCGACGGCGGGCGAACAGCCGTCCTGTTCATGAACGTTTCGCCCTCACGGCGCAGCACGGAGTCGCCGGATCTGCTCCTCGTAGACCTTCAGCGCCTCGGCGTGGCGGCGCCAGTGTCCCTCGCCCGGCCGGATCTCGCGGAACGTCCCGTCCTCGAAGGTGCCGCGGGGCGGCCCGTGGGCGGCCCGCGGTTCGCCCGAAAGGACCGCTTCGAGGATGTCGAGCCAGATGTCCCAGCCGGCGAGGCTCGCGGCTGCGTTGTCCAGGTCCCGGAACCGGTACGTGACGACGAGGCGCGAGCCGTCCGCGTCGGGATGGACCTCCCACCGGACGCGGTCCGGGATGCCGGCCTCGTCCGGGCGCTTGCCCCACGTGTGCTCGAAGGTCCGGGGCGGCTCGTGGCGGAGCACCTCCTCGTCCACGCTGATCCCGACGTGGTCGTGGTGGACCCGGTAGCGGCCGCCCGGCCGCGCGTGGAGTTCGTTCCGCGTGAACCAGGTCGCGATGCCGCCGCTCTCGCCGACCGCGACCCAGACCCTCGGGGGAGGATGCGAAAGGTGTCGCTCGAACACCGCCTCGTACCCGCGCCCTCCGTCCGAAGTCCGCCGGATCTGTGCGCGCATGCGGCCGGCATCGGCCCGGCTCCAGAAGTAGTTCGTGGGGCAAACGTCTACGCGTTGGGACCCGACCGGCGCGCAATCACGCGAGCGGTCCCGCCGCGCCGCCCGCGGCCGTCCGCGCCCGGTATAGGATGG
This sequence comes from Methanobacteriota archaeon, assembly GCA_052387135.1. GTDB lineage: Archaea > Thermoplasmatota > SW-10-69-26 > JACQPN01 > JBQTJL01 > JBQTJL01. The sequence goes on from JBQTJL010000065.1 coordinate 3,061, forward strand.
CCCCGGAGACGAGCCAGACCGCCGACACCGCGCCGGACGCGATGCCGCTCGCGAGCCAGCCGAGGAACGGGATCCCTCCTAGACCCGCACCGACCACGATCTCCACGACGATGCCGGCGACGACGAGGGCGGCAAGCGACGTCTTGTGGCCCTTCGAGACCTCCCAAGCCCTTCGGAGAGCGTCCGACCCGCCGCGCGTCTCGCTGGCAAGCACCGCAAACAACGGGAGGAAACCCGAAAGCAGGATGACGCCGGGGACGATGAGCGCGATGAAGCCGAGGATAACCACGACCGCCGCAAGGAGCAGGGTGAGCGCGTTTGCGCCCCACCGCGCCCGTGTCGCGCGGAACGACGCGCCGAAGTCCGGTGCCGTTCCCGTTTCCAAATGGTCGAGGACCGCCCGGCTCGTCGCCGTGTAGACGAGCGCCGTCGCGACGAGCAGGATCGCGACGATGATGGCGACGAGGACGAGGGCCACGACGACCGCCGCGGCAATCGCCGCGACGAGGACGTAGAACGGCACCGCCGACAGCGGATCGAAGACCGCCGGGTCGAACGCGTCATGGCCCCGCGGGCCGCCTTGGAAGCCCCCGCCGCCGCTCAGTAGCCCGAGGAGGACCGTCGGTAGGAGGAGAGGGGCCGGGAAGGAGCGGAGGAGCGCGATCGAGCGACGAAGCAGCGCGCCGGCGCCGAGGTCCGTCGGGGCATCCATGACCGACCTACCGCCGGGATGCCCCATAACTCCTTTCTTCGCGAGGTTTCGGCGTCGAAAGGCCTATCTCCGGCGCCGGCGCTTCCGGCCCGGGGGCAATCTCTTGAAGACAACCACGATCGCGCATGGGGCTCTGCTCTTCGCAATGACCGCGACCGCCATCCTGCCGGCCGAGGTGTCGCCCGTCGGTACCGCCGCGGCCTACATGTGCTACCTCGACCCGGACGACCCCGTCCCGGGCACGATGTGCGGCGTGAACCACACGACCTCCTGCGCCGTCGCCGTCGTGAAAGCCGTGCTCGGTCGAAGACCGCCGGTGTGCCCGGTGTGAATCCGGTGTGGACGCGGTCCGTTGCGGTGCTTCTGCTCGCCGTCTGCGGGTCCGCGATCCCGGTCACGTCGGCGGGCCACGCGCCGTGCCACCGGGACGCTCCGCCCGGCGACCCCTGTTGGGACTGACGGCCGGTCCCGCTATGGCCCGCAGCCCGTAAGCACGGTCTCCTTCGGGGGCCGGTCCGGCACGTTGCAGACGGCGGTCGCGGCGGTGGTCCCGAGCACGTTCGCGGTGAAGACGAACTTGCCGGTGGTCGCTCCGTTTCCGTCGCTTGCCCAGACCTTGATCGTCCGCTGGCCGGCCGAAGGATAGAGCTTGCTCGCGGTCGGAGCGGACGACGTGGTCTCGGTGCCGTCGCCCCAGCTGTATCGGTACGTGATGCGCCCCCCTTGCTCGAGGTCGTGGGCGACCACGGTCACCGTGATCCGCGCCACCCCGGTCTCGTTCGTCCAGTTCACGTACTGGAAGTACGGCTGGTGATTGAACGTGGTCGCGGGGATGGCCGGCCCGCCCCAGACATAGAGCACGAGCTGGAGCTCGATGAGCCCGAAGGGCTCGCGCCCCGTGTCGATGAGCGCGATCCGCTGCGCCGAGTCGACGACCTCGCCCCGCGGGATGTCCGGGCCGTAGTTCAAGTAGAAGTTGTTGAGGACGCCGTAGAGGATCAGGTTCCCGAAGAAGTTCTGGGCCTCCCGCTCGCCCATCGCGTACGGCGTGAGGCTCGAGGCCGCGATGAGCCCCTTCATGACGACGCCGGTGTTGTTCACGATCGCGTCCTGCTTCGAAAGATAGAGGAGCGTGCGCTCCTCGATCCCGCCGCCGCCCACCGGCTTCTGCGTGTAGAGGACGCGATCGAAGAAGGGGGCTCCGGCCTCGAACGTGAACTCGGTGCGCCGGACCTTGTCGTAGGTCGCCCAGTTCAACGCGTTCGGGGCGCCGACGAACACGGTCGAGTTCGCGTTCGGGTCCTGGAAGATCTGCTGGCAATCCGCGGCGCTGTTGCAGTTGTTGCTCCCCTTCAGCGTGTTCCCGTCGAACCCGAGACTCTCGAACTTCGAGAAGAAGTCCGCCGGGTTCGTCTTCGCCCCAAGCTGGTAGAGCGCCCCGCCGTTCTGCAGGAACACCGTGAGGTTGTAGAGCATCCCCGGCGTGTCCCGGAGGTTGTCGTACCCGTCGTCCTCCTCGCTCCCGAGGAAGATCCCCTTGTACCCGCCCGTTCCGTTGAATTCGTTGTAGTTTACGTACCACGTCCGCGCGCGGCCCGTCGTCGTGGTCCCCGAGACGACGAGGTCGTCGAGGAACCAGCCGCGGGCCCCGCCGCCGGCGCCGCTCGTCGACGATTTCGCGGTCCACGCGAAGCGGACCGACACCCATTTCCCCGCCCCGACGCCGGAAAGGTCGAGCGTCGAGCTCTCCCAGACGCCGCCGGTGCCGTTCTTGTAGTAGCTGTACGCCGGCAGCTGCACGAAGTCGGCGTCGGCGCAGGGCGACGGATAGCTCGCCGGGTCCCGAGCGCAGTAGTAGATCCGGCCGTAGTCTTCGAGGACGTCCGGCTCGACACCGAGCGGCGGGGGACACGGTGACGACGTGGTCGCCGACGCCGTCATCGACTGGCGTCCTTCCGTCGCGTTGATGGTGGCCGTCACCCGGTAGTGGTACTGGACGCCGCATTGGAGCCCGAGGTCTGCGTAGAGAAGGAGCGGCGATTCGACCTGCGCCACGAACACGAAGTTCGTGTTGTCGCGCGAGCGATAGATCCGGTAGTGCGTCACGTTCGTGTCGATCGTCG
>JBQTJL010000066.1:0-3961 GCA_052387135.1 Methanobacteriota archaeon
GCGAACGGGTGGATGCGTTCTTTCATGCACAGCCCGAAAGGGCAACGCGCCACCCATCCTTCTCGCTTTGAACCCGCCCGGACCCCCGTCAACCTACTCTACGGGAGCGATTCCGGACGGACTGCGGGCGCGGCACCTTTTATATAGGGGATACGGGATTGGCGCTGCTAGACTCCCTTCGTCCTTGGAAAGGAAGAGAGGGGAAAGAGGACCGGAGCGAACCCGCTCCGATCCGCCTTTCCGCCCTTTCCATCCTTTCCGTCGACGCGCGGAGCTCCACGGTGAACGCCTGAGCCGTCTACACAACACGAAGAAAGGCAAGTCCGGCAGCAAACGCCCCCAGCGGACGGAGGCGCCGTCGTGGCAGGGGCTCGACCGGGACGAGGTCGAGACCGAGATCGTGAAGCTCGCCCGGCAGGGCCGCAGCTCGGCGTACATCGGGCTCGTCCTTCGCGACCAGTTCGGGATCCCGTCCGTGCGCCTTGCGACCGGGAAGACCGTGACCGAGATCATGCGGGCAAACCAGCTCTACCCCGAGGTCCCCGAGGACGTCCAGCACCTGATGCGGCGCGCCGCGCATCTCTCGGAGCACCTTCGCGGGAACCCCAAGGACAACCACAACGCGCGCGGGCTCCAGCTCATCGAGTCGAAGATCCGCCGGCTCGCCCGCTACTACAAGCGCCAAGGGGTCCTGCCTCCCGACTGGAAGTACTCGATGCAGAAGGCGAAGCTCTCCGCGGCCGAATGATCGGACCCCCATGACGCTCGACGAGCGTTTCCGCGAGGCGGCGCGTCTCCTTCGGGACGCAAGCTTCGTCCGGGTCGTCTCGCACTACGACGCGGACGGCATCTCGGCGGCGGGCGTCCTTACCCGGATGCTCGCGCGCCTCGGCGTCGCCTTCCATGCGACGATGCGGCACCAGCTGGACGCCCCCTTCTTCCAACGCCTCGCGGCCGAGAAGAACGACCTCGTCCTCTTCTCGGACCTCGGGTCCTCGAGCATCGAGGAGATCGAGGCCTTGCCGGGCCGCAGCGTGATCCTCGACCACCACGTGCCGCTCCGACCGGCGCGTCGGGCAAGCTGCCTCCAGGTGAACGCCCACATCGAAGGCGTGAACGGCACCCACGAGGCGTGCGCCGGGACCCTCGCGTACGGGCTCGCCCGCGAGGTCGACGAGGCGAACCGCGACCTCTTCCCGATCGCGCTTGCGGGGATGATCGGGGACCGCCAGCACGTCCCCGCCCCGTCGGGATACAACCTTTCCCTCGTGATCGACGCCGAAGCCCACTCGGGCCTTCGGCGCGAGCGCGGGCTCCTGCTTTCGGGCCCGTCGTTGGTCGACGCGGTCGCGGGCTCGCTCGACCCGTACTTTGCGGGGCTCTCGGGGCGGCCTGCGGCGGCCCGTACGTTCCTCACGTCCCTCCAGGTGCCGGTCCAGGCCGCGCTCCACGAGATGTCGCGCGAGCACGAAGAGCGCGTCGTCTCGGCGCTCATGCTGAAGCTCCTTGCCCAAGGCGCGAGCCGCGAGGCGGCGGAAGAGTTGGTCGGCGTCCGATACCGGATCGACGCGTTCGGGTGTGGGACTGGAAAGGAGCTCACCGACCTCCTGAACGCGTGCGGACGCCACGACCGGATGGGGGTGGGGCTCTCCCTCCTTCACAACGATTCGGCCGCGAACCGCGAGGCGCGCGCGCTCGTCGCCTCGTACAACGAGAAGATCCTCTCGGGGCTTCTCCGGCTCGAGGAGGGCGGCGCCGAGCCCCGCACGAACATCCAGGTGTTCCGGGCCGAGGAGGCGAACTTTGCGGGCACCGTGGCGGGCCTCGGGATGGCGTTCCTCCTCGATCAGAAGCGTCCGACGCTCGGCGTCGCCGTGAAGGACGGCGAACTGAAGGTGAGCGCCCGGGCGACCCGCGCGCTCATCGCCCGCGGCGTCGACCTGGCGGCCGCGCTCCGGGAGGCCGCCGGGGCCGTGGGCGGCGCGGGCGGCGGGCACCCGATCGCGGCCGGGGCCACGGTCCTTGCCGAGAAGGAAGAGGCGTTCCTTTCTCGTGTCGACGCGGTCGTCGGCGCGCAGGTCGCGTAGAAGGGAGGCTGACGGCACGGGCGCGCGGCTCGTCTTCGACCTGCGGTTTGGCTCGACCGCCGAGGCCGAGGCCGTCCGGGCGGCCCTTTCCGTGGACGACCCGGGCTCCGTCCGGGTCGAACGTCGCGGCGCGCGGCTCCTTGCGACGATCGCCGCGGCCCGGATCGAGACCGTCCGCACGTCCTCGGACGCCCTCTTGGCGTGCGCGAGCGCCGCGCGCGCGGTCTTCCAGCGGACGAATCGTTCGAGCAAACTGGGAGCACCCCGCCGGTTGCGGGACCGTAACCGGGTAAAATAAGTAACCACCGTAACCGGCTTTCCCTGGGAAACCTTTAATAAGGAAGCCTTACAAACGCCCGTGTAATGGTATTGAACGTATCTTCAAGGCCCCGCGAGAACGTCTGCGCCGTCACCGAGACGGTCAGGATCATCGGCAAGAAATGGTACTTGATCATCCTCCACGAGCTCATGCGCAAGAACATGGGCTTCAACGAGCTGAAGCGCAGCGTCCGTGGGATCTCGAGCAAGGTGCTCTCGGAGTCCTTGAACGAGCTCATCACGAAGGACCTCGTCACGCGCCACGTCCACAGCGAGAGCCCGATCCGCGTCGAGTACGCGCTCACGCAGAAGGGACGCGAGCTCGAGAGCCTGTTCCACGCGATGAAGGCGTGGGGCGAGAAATGGGCGATCTGCGACGAGGCCCAGATGGCGCAGGCGCCGTCCGTGCGCCCGCACGACGAAGAGCGCCACACGCCCGTGATGCTCTGACGCAGCGTCGGTGAAGGTCCAGGGCCCCGCGCCTCGGCAGCCGCCGATGCGAGGAGCATCAGGTTTTTCTAGGCCCCCGTGCCGTGGACGCCCGGATGCTCGCGGGGGAGACGAAGCGCAAGGCCATCCACGTCCTCGGCGCCGTCGCGCCGATCCCGGTCCTTCTCTACGCGCCGATCTCGGTCGGGGTCGCGCTCACCGCCGCCGCGATCCTCGCGATCACGATCTCCTACGACATCTCGCTCTCCGGGCGCCCCGTCCACCCGTGGCACGCGCCGATCCACCGCCGGATCACGCGCGCGCTCGACGAGACCCGCCGCGACGGCGAGACCTTCCCGTGGGCGAGCGTCCTCTTCCTGTTCGGGGTGACCTTGGTCGCGGTGCTGAACTGGCTCGCGGCGCTTCCGCTCGCGTTCGCGTTCGCGGCCTACGGCGTCCTCGGGGCCGGCGACACCATGAGCGCGCTCGTCGGCTCCCGGTACGGTCGGCACAAGCTTCCCTGGAACCGCCGCAAGTCCTGGGAAGGAAGCCTCGCGGGGCTCGTCGCGGCCGCGACCGCGGCCGTCGTCTTCTCCTGGGTGTACTTTGCGGTCGCCGGCGACGCGTTCCCGCGGTGGATGGTCCCGGTCGCGGTCTTCGGCGCGGGCGTCGGCATGCTCCTTGAGTCCCTCGTGAAGACCGAGCATCCGGGCCCGGACGTGCGGGGCGCGCGGCGGCTCCTCCGCCTCGTCTCAAGGCAGGACAACTTCGTCCTGCCGGTCGCAAGCTACGGGGCGATGGTCCTCACCGCCTCGCTGGTCGGCGTTTTGTAACAGGACCATCGACCGGAGCATTCGGGGGTCCGAGGATAGACCCACCGGAAGCGCGAGGACCCCCGATATTCACCAGCCCTTTTTCTTTTCCACGTCCGCTTTTCTTTTTGGGCTACAGCCTGCCCGGGTAATCCCGCAGGCAGCCCGGGGACTCGTTGCCCGATGCGAACCGGTGTTCCTTTTTCCTTGGGGGCCGATTCCGTCACGGAGGAGATGGGATGGGCAAGACCTTCCGGCGCTACGACCAGGATCAGACGTTCTTGTTGCCGCCGAGCCTCGACGATTGGCTGCCGC
>JBQTJL010000067.1:0-8736 GCA_052387135.1 Methanobacteriota archaeon
GGCTCGAAGGGCTTCATCCCCGGGCCGACCGACAGCCCGTTCTACGGTGCCTACAACGCGGTGAACACGTTGCGCATGAAGAGCGTGAAGGAGACGGACGCGGTGCCCTGCGGCCATGACAACTCGAAGTTCATGCCCGCGGGAGGCTCCACGGCCCACCCGAACGCCGACGCTGCCGGTGACGGCGAAAGCCACCACCACAACACTCCGCCCATCGTCGCGGCGCACACGCACCCGACGGCGACGACGGACTTGTACTGGGGTCCCCGGCCGATCGCGCCCTTGTTCCCGTGCTTCGTGATCAACGATCTCGTGGTCACCGAAGGCGTCCACACGCACTAGGCGCGTGAGGAAGAACAAGGCTAGACGAAACGTCGAACGCCGGAGGAGGGGCGGCCCCTTCGGGGGCCGGGCCCCTCCTCCGTTCCTTTCTTTCCCTTTCACGCCGCGACCCCGGAGTTGCCCCGGGGCGCGGGATCATGTCCCGAATCGGGACCGCACGCCCGAGACCATGACCGCGAGCCCCCGGACCTGGACCCCGTACGGGAACGAAGCGTACCGCGTCGCCTACATGCGGCGCCGCCGCATCCTTGCGGTCCTCTTCTTCCTCGCCGTGGTCGGGCTGCTCTTCGCCTTCATCGCGACCTCGATCGAGCGCCAGACGAGCCTCAGCACCGTGGGCGGCGGCGACTCCGTCGCGATTCCGCGCGCGCCGCAGCAGAACGGGACGGCCCAGCAAGGCGGCGGCCCCGTCACGGTCGAGATCCGGCCCGGCCGGGTCACGATCGCGCGCTCGTTCGAGGGATCGAACCTCGAGCAGACGAGCACGCGGAGCGGCCCCCGTCCGCCCACGGACGCGATGCCGTTCCACGGCCGCGTGAACCTCCGTCCCTTCCTCATCCTTGCCGCGATCCTCTTCGGCCTGGGCTCGCTCGCCCGCGCGCTCGCCTCGCGGAAGACCTCCGCCATGGAAGAGGTGAACTTCGGAGTCTACAAGGGCGCGATGCCGCCGGAGCTCATCCTCCGCGTCGCAAAGAAGCACGTCGTGACCTCGAAGAAGGTGGAACGCCCCCTGTTTGGCCGTCGCGCCGAGGACTTCGTCCCGCCCGAGATCGTCCGGGGGGCTACCCCGTGATGCGGGCCTCGGACGACTCCGCGCGGCCGTCGAGGAACAGCCGGTCCCCGAGCTCCGGGTCCCGGTTCACCCACGTGTCCATCCGGAACTCGGTCACGCGGTCGCGGTCGACGAGGAACGGCGTCTCCGCGAACAGGAAATCGTTGAGGACCGTGATCGGCGGCTCCACCTCGTGCCCGTCGTCCCATGCGGCCGAGACGGGCGAGATCCGCGTCCCGATGCGCGTGTACGTGGACGCGTTCACGACACCCTCCCAGAGGAGCACGCCCCCCGGACCGTCCCGAAGGAGGTTTACCTGGGGCGCCGGCGAGAGCTCGAAGTGCGCGATCAGGTTGTTCGCGTTCCTCAGGTTCATCGTGAACGCCGTGATCTCGAGCTTCGAAAGGAAAACCGTCTCGTTCCCGACCCCCGAGCGCATGACGAAGAACCGCAGGGTGCCCGTCCCCTGCTCGGTCGAGAAACAGCCCGCCATGGCGACCGCGGCCGAGACGAGGAGGACGACGACGAGGAACCGCATCGGGCCTCGAATCCTGCCCGGCACCATGAGCGTTGCGGTCCTTGCCGTCGGGGCGCTCCTGCTCTGCGCCCCGCCGGTCCTCGCGCACGCGGGCCACAACGAAGAGACCGGGGCCGCGCCGCCCTCGACGTCGAACACGAACACGGCGCCGGCGCCCGCGGCCGGGTCAATCGACCCGAACGAGGTCCCGGACGACCCCCCGATCCCCGAGAACGACACGACGCACCGGGGGTTCAACGTCCACGGCCGGTTCGTGGTCCGCGATCTCCAAGGGGGGCCGGCGGCAAAGACCGGGCTCGTCGCGCAGGGCGACCTCGTCGTCTGGGCCGAGAAGGCGGCCGACCACTGGGACTTGAAGATCCACGACCTCCGGACGAACTCGACCCGGACCCTCCTTGCGACCCCGGCGAACGAATACGGCCCCGAGATCGGCGACGGCTACGTCGCGTACTTTACGGACGAGGCCGGCTACACGCAGGCGCGCTCGATCGAGATCGACACCGGCAAGGTGCGGAACGTGAGCGGCCCCGGCCTCCGGCCCGCCGAGTTCACGGCCTCGGGCTCCCGGATCGTCTTCTTCGTGCGGAACGAGGGCGTCACGGACGTGTACGTCTACTACCGCGGCCTCGGCGACGCGACGAAGCTCGATCTTCCGGAATACCCGCGGGGCGGGCCGCGGCTCGACGGCGACCTCCTCGTCTACGTCGAACGCACGGATCGCCAGCGCCAGACCATCGTGCTCCACGACCTTGCGACGGGCGACCGGCGCGTCCTCTGGGAAGGCCCGTCGGGCGCATCGGACCCGGTCGTCTCCGACGGGCACGTCGCGTGGCGCGCGGCCTACGGCGGGCGCCCCCAGACGTACGACGTGCTTCCGGGGACGAACCACTCCCGGCTCCTCCGGTCGAACGGGTTTCCCCCCCGCAGCGTCTCGGCGCCCACGATCGCAGGCGGCATCCTCGCGTGGACCGAGGACGTCGAGCAGGCGGACACCCGGATGTTCGGCGAGCCGAACGACCCGGACCAGATGGTGCTCCACTACGCCGCGTACAACCACACGATCCGGCTCGGCCGGCGCGTGCCCTACGGCGTCGAGCCCGCCGCCTCGACCCGGGGGATCGCCTACATCATCCCGTCCGCGACCGGCGCGCGGGTCGCCTTCCTGGATCTCGAGCGGAGCGAACTCCACCTTCCGCCCTTCTTCGGCATCTCCTCGCAGCGCCCGTCCGAGGCCGTGCAAGGCTCGATCGACATCTTCGGCGGCGCCTACGACCTCGACAAGTCGGACCGGATCGCGTCCCTCAAGGTCCGCGTGCTCCAAGAGTCGCGCGTCATCACGGACTGGACCGATGTGCGGCTGGACCCCGGCGGCACGTTCCGGTTCCCGTTCGACTCGCGGGCGGGGATCGATGGGCAGTACTCCGTGCAGGCGCGGGTCGAGGACGCCCAGGGCCACATCCAGCTCTACGGTCTTCGGCTCCTTTCGGAGAACGGCATCGGCGCGCTGGAGTCGACCTCGCTCGGTTCGGCCGTCTCCCGCGGGTTCGGAGAAGGGCTCCTCACGCCGGACGACCTCGTCCGCGTCCGCGGGGAGATGCAGCGCGACACGGGACCGCTCGCGCTCTTGAAGCAGTTCTTCCCGTGGATCCTCGTCGCGGTCTTCGCGCTCCTCTATCTCAAATGGCGCTACTTCCCCCGACGGACCTACGTCGTCGAGTACGTCACGCAGGAAAAGCCATGAGCCCGTCCCATGGCGAACGTCGGCTGTTGACCCCCACGGTGACGACGAACCCTCTTCGTGGGGCCAAACCCATCGTTTGCGCGCGGGGAGCCATGGGGTCCCCCCGCCCCGGAACGTGGAGGCATGCGGGCTCGAGGCGTGGCAACGGTAGTAGTCATCCTACTCGCCATCACGCCGCTCGCCGTCGCGAACGCCTTCCAGACCCAGATCGGCGGCGTGGACGCGCTCTTTTCGGACAAGAACGCGGTCGAGTACGGCCACTCCGTCTACGTCGCCCTGTTCAACGAGACCTTGATCGAGACGAACGTGACCATGAACTTCAGCGCGGTCGCGTCCGTCACGGTCGAGCGGCAGTTCACGAGCGCGGTCTTCAAGGGCGGCGTCCTCTGGTTCAACGATTCGATCCTGTTCGACGACGTGGATTCGGCGCTTCCCGCGTTCCAATTCGAGCGCTGCTTCAACGATACGGCGGTCCACGCCGTCGCCGTCGGGTCCCCGAACCCCACGACGAGCGCCACGAACACGTCGTCGACCTACGTCGAGAGCTACCAGGTGATGGACCCGAACGGGCAGACCTACATCACGGACCTCTACCTGTGGAACGTGACGACCGGCGGCTCGTCGATCGGCCCGTTCGTCATCATGCCGCCCACCGTGACCTGGCACCGCACGTACGTCACGAACACGGGCGCCTGCATCAACGACCCCACGCTGAACAACACGTCCGGCGGCGGCGGCTGCTCCGGACACGCGCCGTACGGAGAGCCCGGCACCATGAACCAGATCCCCGGGGAGACCGGTGCGGTGCCCGTGAACTGCATGGCGCACCCGATGGGCCCGAGCATCTATTTTGGCGCCTACAACGCCGTGAACGTGATCCGTCTCGGGTCGCCGGGAAGCCCGTACTTGAACGTGACGAGCGCGCCCACGGCGCACCCGAACGCGACGACCTCGTCCGGGGACGGCGAGAGCCACCACCACAACCCGGGCCCCGCGGTCTCCCCGCACGTGCACCCCACGGCGAAGATCGACCTCTACTGGGGAAAACGGCCCTGCGAGCCGGGAAGCGCGGGTTGTACCTTCTTCCCCGCCCGGACGTTCGTGATCTACGACACCACCCCGAACGAAGGCCTCCACGCCCACCCGACGCCCTGATGTGAACGCCATGCGCACGAAGACCCTGATCGTGATCGTCGCCTGCCTCGCCGTGCTTGCGCCCGGCGTCCTCGCGTACACGACGACCACGGTCGGGCAGTTCGGGACGCTGAAGCGGAGCGTGCTCTTCTCGGACGAGACCGCGGTCCACTACGGCCACACGACGTACGTCGCGCTGTTTGCCCATTCCGGCGGGACGACCTCGGCGGTCAACTACGCCGCGGTCGCCTCCGTGAGCGTCGCGCGGAGCGAGATCGGGGACACGTTCTTCCGCGGGGGCGTCCTCTGGTTCAACGACTCGATCCTCTTCCCAGACATCGGCAGCCCGACCGCGACCGTCACCTACCAGTGTATGAACAACACGGCCGTGCACGTCGTGCGGATGGGCGAGCCCGACCCCCGCTCGCGCCCGGCGTCCGCGTTCAGCTATTCCGAGAGCTACCGGGTCACGGACCCGAACGGCGAGACGTACATCACCGACGTCTATTCCGTCACGAAATCCGGCGGCGGGACGTTCCGGGACTTCGTCGTCGACACCGGCGACTGCATCCAGGACCCGACGCTCGACGACTGCTCGGCGCACCCCCCCGACGGCGAGGGCGGCAGCATGGACGATGTGCCCTGCTCGGAAGGGTTCGCCGGCCACTACAACGCGCTCACGGTCCTCAAATTGAGCCTCGTCACGCCGATCCACGGCAACGTCACGCACCCCGCGGCCGGCGTACCCGCCGGCGACGGCGAAAGCCACCACCACAACACAACGGGGACCGTCCCCACGCACACGCACCCGATGGTGAAGGTCGATCTCTACTGGGGGGTCCGCCCGCCGCCTCCCGCATTCCGGACCTTCACCGTGAACGACCTGAACGCCAACGACGGGATCCACATGCACTAGGGAGTCGCCATGGTCCGTGCCTCGTTCGCGCTGCTCCTTCCCGTCCTTCTCGTTTCCGGGTGCCTCGGCGACTTCGACGTCGGGCCCCGGTACCTCGGGACCGCGGACGAGCTCGCCCCGCCCACGGACCCGTTCGCCGACATGCGCGCGGCCGAGGAGGGCGAGCCCATCCTGCGGCTCGGCGCCTATGCCCGGCCCGGGCCCCTCGACGAGGACGGACCGGACGAGGTCATGCTCGTGTTCTGGGGCGTGAACGAGCGGGGCGCGGCCCGGCTCTTCGCCTCGATGGTGCACGTCGGCCTCTTCTGCATCGCGGGCTGCCCGGCCTCCGAACCCGGCGGGTGGACGTTCGAGGTCGACCCCGATAGCGCAGGCTGGCTCGACGGCCGCATCGGGCACGGGGTGGGCCTCGACGACAACCACTTCGCGAGCGGCCGGTACCGGATCACGGTCGAGACGCGCTTCACGAACGCGGGCGCGGACGTGACGGGCGAGACGGAATTGGATTATCCCTGAAGCAAGAGGCAAGAAGCAAGTAGGAAGCCGGGGATAGCCCGGGCGTGGCGCCGAAGGTCCGCCGCTCCGTCGAGAAGATGAAGCCGTACGTGCCGGGGCGTCCGCTCGAGGACGTCGAGCGCGAGTTCGGCTTCGCCTCCGTCGTGAAGCTCGCCTCGAACGAGTCCCCGATCGGGCCGTCGGAAAAGGCCCTCGCGGCGATCGAGACGGGGCTCGCGCGGCTCCACCGGTACCCCGAGCCCACGAGCCGCGGGCTTCGCGAAGCGATCGCGGAGCGGTGGGGCTGCGGCCCCGACGGCGTCTTCGTCGGAAACGGCAGCGACGAGGTGTTCCGGCTCCTTGCGGAGACCTACGTGGAGGCCGGCGACCGCGTCGTCTACCCCGCGCCCTCGTTCTCCGTGTACCGGATGGCGGCCGAGATCGTGGGCGCCGAGCCGGTCGCGGTCCCGCTCTCCGGCCTCGACCACGACCTTCCCGCGATGGCGCGCGCGGCGAAGAGCGCGAAGCTCGTCTTCCTCTGCCGCCCGAACAACCCGACCGGGACCGTCTTCGGGGCCGACGCGCTCGCGCACTTCCTCGCCGAAGTATCGAAGGACACGATCGTCGTCTTGGACGAGGCCTATGCAGAGTTCGACGCGAGCGGATTCTCGTCCCGCGAGTTCCTTGCGGGCGCGACGAACCTCGTCGTCTCGCGGACGTTCGCGAAGGCGTACGGGCTCGCGGGCCTCCGCGTAGGATACGCGGTCGGCGCGCCGTCGCTCCTTGCGCCGCTCTTTACGGTGCGGGACCCGTTCAGCGTGAGCCGCGTCGCGCAGGACGGGGGCCTCGCCGCCCTCCGCGACGAACCGCATTTGGAGAAGACGGTCCGCGTCGTCGCCGAAGGCCGCGACGCGCTCTACCGGATCTTCGAACGTCGCGGCCTCCCATACGTGCGGAGCGAGGCGAACTTCGTCCTCGTGGAGCTCGGCGACCGGGCCGCCGAGCGGTGCGACGCCCTCCTTCGCCTGGGCGTCGTCGTCCGGCACACGGGGAGCTTCGGCCTTCCCCGGCACGTCCGCGTGTCGGTCGGGACGAAGGAGGAGATCGCCCGCTTCGACGACGCGCTCGACAAGGTCCTCCGCGTGTCCCGCTGATTTCCCTGTTCCGACGATTGCCGGCTCGGAAAGCTTAAACCCGTGGCGGAAAATCCCGAGGCCGGGGGCAAACGGTTGAAGAACGGTCCTAGCGCACGTACGGCCAGGCTCGGATGGATGCTCGCGGGTGCGATCCTCGTTCCCGCGTTCCTCTTCGTCGTTCCCGCGGGCGCGGACGCTCCGCTCGAATTCGAAGAATTCACGATCGACCCCGCCGCGATGTGCGGCATCCAGGCTCGCTGGCAGGCGGCCGTCGCGGCGACGTATCCGCCGGGCGAGCCCGTGCCGCTCCGCGTCGAGCTCTCCGACGTGGACCTTGCCGCGATGGGCCTCCCGTCCCGCGCGTTCCTCCTTTCGCACCGGTTCCCCGAGCCGACCCTCGTGACGCCGGACGGCGCGACGCAGACCGTCGACCTCTCGCCGCTCATGCAGACGTTGGGCACCCTCGGGCCCACCGTCGCGTCGTTCGCCGGGACCGGCTGCGTCGGGATCCGGCCGGGCGCGTTCCTCCTCCTTATCTCCGGAGGCAGCATCGGCTGGTGCAGCATGGCCCACGTGTACGGATCCCCCGGCGCGTACCAGATCTCGACCGCGGGCCACTGCGGGAAGGTCGGCGAGTGGGGCACCGTCATCGCCGCGTTCGGCAACCGCGCCGGCGCCACGAACCCGATCCTCCTCGACTTCGGCAAGTTCGTGAAATCGGTCGACCAGGGCGTCGGCAAGGACTGGGCCCTGATCAACGTCGACGCGCCATGGCAGGGCCTCGTCTCCCCGACGCTCTGCGCATGGGGCGGTCCGCGCGGCGCATACACGCGCGTCGGCACCCTCGTCGGGATCACGTTCCCGCGGAACCAGCTCATCCCGAAGATCACCGTGAACCCGGACCCGACGCTCGTCACGTCGATCGTGCACTACGGACACGGGCTCGGCGTGGGCGCGGGCGGGACGCCGCGGACCGGCACCGTGCTCGACTGGGGCGCGGCGGCGATCACGTGGGTCGGCGAGATCCAGGGCGGCGACTCGGGCTCGGCCTCGAACGCGGTGAACGGTGACACGGTCGGCGCCGTGAACGAGGCCGCCGGCATCAACACGCACACGCTCGCGATCGGCGGCTTGGTCGGGATCCCGCTCGTCTACAGCACGCGCGTGACGCAGGTCGCCGGGACCCTCGCGAACGGCCAGATCCTTCCGTATCCGGTGCCGGTGCCGGGCGCGCCGTGACGGCGCGGCGACGCGGGTAGCTCGCCTTCGGCTCGCGCGGGTAGGCGGCGCTTCGCGCCGCCGCGCGTAGGCGGCCCTTGGGGCCGCCGCCGGTGGCGTCGAGTCCGTCGACCGCCCGAATCCCGCACGCGAGCGCCGAAGGCGCGAGCCACCCGCGCGAGACCTACAGGAGACGAGCTACACGCGCAAAGCTACGCGCCGTCAGCCAAGACCGAAGAGGGTGGCAGCAAGGACCATCGCCGCGTACGACGCGACCGGCAGCACGAAGGTGCCCGTGGTCCCCTTTCTTTTTGCTAGCCAGCCTGCCCGCTTATTCATTCGGGCGTAGGCGGGGACTCGGGGTCGTGCGTTCGGACTGGTCTCGCGTCCCTCGGTTCGCCCGTTCCGGCCGCCGGTCAGGCCGCTTGCAGGCGCCACAACCGC
>JBQTJL010000068.1:0-1910 GCA_052387135.1 Methanobacteriota archaeon
ACCGGCTCCTTTCGGAGAAGGCCGCCGAGGACGACCCGAACCTTGCGCGGCGCCTCGCGGAGCTTCGCGACGAGTTCCGCCGCGAGGTCGAGGAACGGAAGCGCCTCCTTCTCGAAGCGATGCGCCGGCGCGAAGCCGAGGCCCTCGCGGACAAGGACGCGGCCCAGAAAGGGGTCGAGGCGGAACGACGGGACGCCGCGGCGCGGCTCCAAGAGCTCCTTGCGACCCGCGACACCCACCTTCTCGAGGCGATGAAAGGGGCCGAACTCGTCCGATTCGCGCTCTCCTCGCCCGCGCCGACGCCCCGCCGTCCCGGCCTCTGGCAACGGTTCCTCCGCTTCCTCGCATGGCTCTGGCGGATGCTGCTCGCCCCCCTCCGCTGGATCCTTTCGCGGACCGGTCTCGTCGCGGCGCCCACGGCACGGAGACCCACGTACGCCGTGTATCCGTCCGTCGCGGGATTCGCGACGGACCTCCTCGGCGGCGTCGGAGGGGCGCTCCAGGTGAACCCCCAGTTCCGGCTCGCCGTGAAACGCCGCATGTCGTCCCTCTCGATGCGCGAGCGCACGCGGATGCTGTGGCGCCGGTTCCTTGGCCTTGAGGACTACGAGTCGATCGTGCGGCGCCTCATGGCGGACGAGATGCGCCGCGAGGCCGAGACCCGCGACCGGGAGATCGAGCGGCGCCGCGAAGAGCTGTCCCAAGGCCTCGACCGATTGGACCGCCGCCGCGAAGACCTGGAGCGCTCCGCCCGCGAGGCGGAGGAACGCGTCCGTCGCGAGCACGAGGAGGCGGTCCGGAGACTCCAGGAATACGCGAAGGAGGCCCCCCGGGAGCGGCTTCGGAAGGAAGTGATCGAGGACCTCACCGCGTCCGGGCTCCTCTCGGAGAAGGAAGGGCGCCTCACGATCACGCGCCGCCTCGTCGACCGGTTCGCAAGCGTCGTCTTCGAAGCCGAGATGCGGGCCACGGCCTCGACGCGGCGCCTCGCGCCCGGGATCGGCGGCGAAGGCGAAGGGCACCTCGAGAAGGAGCCTCTCCTTACGGTCGACGAGATCTCGCACATGGACATCGTCTCGTCCAAGGTCGCGGCGAAGATGCGGCACCCGCGCGTCCCGCACATCTACGACGACGACGTCGTGGTGTTCCGCGAACGGCGCGCCGCGCTCACCCATGCCGTGCTCGTGCTCGATGCGTCCGCGAGCATGGAAGAAGGCGACCGCATGATGGCCGCGAAGCGGGCGCTTCTTGCGCTCTACCAGGCGGTGAAGCGCGGCAACCCGGCGAATCCCGTCGACGTGGTGCTCCTTACGACCTCGGTGCGCCGCGTCGACCTCCTCGATGCGTGGAACGCACGTCCCCGCGGGTTCACGAACACCGGCGCAGCGCTCCGCGAGGCCCGCGGCATCCTCGAGCGCGGCCGCGCGGACCGCCGGCTCCTCTACGTCGTCACGGACGGCCTGCCGGAAGCCTACACCGAGGACGGCGAAGACCTCGCGGGACACCCCGCAAAGGCGCTCGAGTTCGCGCTCGGAGAGGCCCGGAAGCTTCGCGCGCAGCCCGGGCTCGTCTTTTTCCAGGTCCTCCTCGAAGTCAAGGACGAGCAGTACGTGAAGGCCGCCGAGAAGATCGCGAACGAGGCCCGCGGACGCGTGCTCCGTGCCGACGCAGCCGCGCTCTCCCGCGCGACGCTTGGCGCGTACGACACGGCGGTGCGCTCCTGGACATCGGTTACGGCTTGAGGTCCACACGGAACCGCCAAGGCCCCGGGGAAAAGGCTAAGCCCCTCTATGAATCCTCCGTCATCCGGCCCTCCAGCGGGCCCGTGCTTTCCGGGGGTCGTGATGGTTTAGGAGACCACGGGCGTTCGTGATGTCGCCAGCGGCAATCAGGCCGGAGATCGTCCGGTG
>JBQTJL010000069.1:0-8597 GCA_052387135.1 Methanobacteriota archaeon
CCGCGCGGGCGCTGAACGCCGAGTTCCTCGCGCCGGGCGGCGACGCCGGGCGCCTCGTGCTCTTCTCCGAGTCCGCGATCCGGGAGGTCCCGTAGATGGTCGTCGACCCCTACGACGTGATCCTCTCCCCGGTCGTCACGGAAAAGACGATGACCTCGATGGAGCGCGAGAACAAGATCGAGTTCCGCGTGCGCATCGACGCGACGAAGTCGCAGGTGAAGCACGCGGTCGAGGAGATGTTCAAGGTGAAGGTCGTCTCGGTGAACACCCGGGTCACGATGACCGGCGAGAAGCACGCCACGATCAAGTTCCCCGAGGATGTGAAGGCCGACGAGATCGGCATGAGGATCGGAATCTTCTAGAGGTTGTGACCATGGGCAAGCGAATCATCGCACAACGGCGCGGCAAAGCGGGACGCCACTGGGAAAGTCCCGGCCACCGCCACCGCGGCGACCTCGAGTACCCCGCGGTCCGCGAGCCCGTCTCCGGCACGGTCGTCGACATCATCCACGACCCCGGCCGGTCCGCGCCCCTTGCGGTCGTCCGGTTCCCGAACGGAAAGGAGCACAACTTCCTCGCGGCGGAAGGGCAGGCCGTAGGCACCGTCCTTTCGGTCCTCGGCTCGAAGGTCCAGCCCGGGAACGCGCTCTACCTCCGGGACATCCCCGAGGGCACGCCGATCTACAACCTCGAGATCTCCCCCGGCGACGGCGGCAAGCTCGTCCGGACCGCCGGCTCGTCCGCAATCCTCGTCGCAAAGACCGGCGGCCGCGCCACGATCCGGCTCCCGTCGGGCCAGTTCAAGGAGATCCACGACCAATGCCGTGCGACGATCGGCGTCGTCGCCGGGGGCGGCCGCAAGGACAAACCGCTCGCCAAGGCCGGCAAGGCCTATTGGAAGTGGTCGTCCCGCGGCAAGCAGTGGCCGATCACCCGGTCCGTCGCGAAGAACCCCGTCGACCACCCGCACGGCGGCGGCCAGAAGCAGCACATCGGCAAGCCCTCGAGCGTGTCGCGGAACACGCCGCCCGGCCGCAAGGTCGGTCACATCGCGCCGCGCCGCACCGGGAGGAGATAGACATGGTGCAGAAACCCCCGACCGGCGGGGTACCCGGAGGAAAGAAGCCCGGGCCCGGCGGAAAGCGCCGACGCGTCTCGATCGAGGCCCGCCGCGCGAAGGAGTTCCTGTACCGCGGCTACACCGTGGACGAACTCAAAGCGCTCCCGACCGAGGAGATGGTCGCCTTGATGCCGGCGCGCGTGCGCCGGAACATGAAGCGCGGCCTCTCCGAGGAGCACCAGAAGCTCCTTGCGCGGCTCGGCAAGACCGACGAGGCGACCGTGCTCCGGACGCACCTTCGGGACATGCCGATCCTCCCCTTGTTCGTGGGCCGCACCGTCGGCATCCACAACGGGAAGGAGTTCAAGAACGTGAAGATCGAGCCCGACATGCTCGGGCACAAGCTCGGCGAGTTCGCCCCGACGCGCGGCTCCGTGACGCACACGGGCCCGGGTGTCGGCGCGACGCGGTCGTCGAAGTTCATGCCCCTGAAGTGAGACCATGGCCTACGGATACAGCGTACACCCGGACCCCGAGGCGACCGCGATCGCGAGCGGCCGGAGCCTGCCGGTCTCGCCGCGGGACGCCGTGAACGTCTGCCGCGCGATCCGCGGCCGATCGCTTACCGCCGCGAAGGACTTCCTCGAGGGCGTGATCGAAGAGCGCGTGGCGGTCCCCTATTTCCGGCACCTCCGGAACCAGGCGCACCGCCGCGGGAAGGTCGGACCCGGCGCGTTCCCAAGGAAATGTGCCGAGGCCATCCTCGGCGTCCTGCAGAACGCGGAGAACAACGCCGAGTACAAGGGGCTCGACGTCGACCGGATGGTCGTGCACCACGCGGCCGCCCACAAGGCCGGCTACATTCCGGGGATGATGCCGAAGGCCCACGGGTCCTCCGGCGCGTGGAACACGTCGCTCTCCCACATCGAGATCGTCCTTGCCGAGCGCCCGGAGGGCGCTCCCCACGAGGAAGCGCCGGCGAAGGCCGACGCGGAGAAGGAAGGCAAGAAGGAAGTCTCGAAGGCGAAGAAGGCGGGCGCCCGGGCCCGCGCAAAACGCGCGAAGAAGCAGCAGAAAAAAGGAGGCGCGTAAGGCATGGCGGTCGAACGAAAACTCGTCTCCGAGAACCTGAAGCGCATGATGATGCGCGAATACCTCGCGAAGGAGGCCGAACGCGCCGGCTTCGGCGGCGTCGACATCCAGCGGACCCCGATGGGCACGCGGATCACGCTTGTTGCCGAGCGGCCGGGCTTCATCATCGGCCGGCGCGGCGCGACGATCAAGCGATTGACCGACGAGCTCTCGGGCCGGTTCGCGCTGGACAACCCCCAGATCGAGGTGCAGGAAGCGACCGACCCGTCGCTGAACCCGCAGATCATGGCCCAGAAGCTCGCGGAGGCCCTGGAGCGCGGTTGGCACTTCCGCCGCGCGGGGCACTCGACGCTTCGCCGCGTCATGGACGCGGGCGCCCGCGGCTGCCTCGTCGTGATCACCGGGAAGCTCACGGGCGGCCGCTCGCGGATGGAGAAGTTCAACGAGGGCCACATCAAGTTCTGCGGCGAGCCCTCGATCGAATGGATGCACCGCGGCTACGCGGTCGCGCGAAAGAAGCTCGGCGCGATCGGGGTGAAGGTCGCGATCATGGACCCGAACGCGAAGCTCCCGGACGAGATCGAGGTCTCCGCGGTCCAAGGCCCCGCGCCTGCGGCCGCTCTGCCAAGCGGCGCGCCGGGCGCGCCGCCGCAGCCCGCGACCGAGCCGCCCGCCGCGGCCTCGCCGGAAGGCGAGGGCGCTTCCGACAGCGGCCGGCTCACCGACCTTTCCGGGATCGGGAAGGCGAAGGCGAAGGCCCTCGAGGAGGCCGGGTTCGTCGACTACGAGACCCTCGCGACGGCCTCCGTCGAGGAGCTCGCCGCGGTCGAAGGCATCGGCCCCGCGCTCGCAAAGAAGCTCAAGGAAGAACTCAAGAAGATGGGGCGGTGAGCCATGGTCCTCAAACCCGACGAGATCCGGCGCCTCTCCCCGGTCGACCGGAAGAAGCGGCTCGACGAGTTCCGCGCGGAGCTCATGCACGAGAACGGGGTCCGCGCGATGGGCGGCGCCCCGAAGAACCCGGGCCGGATCCGCGAGCTCCACCGCGGCATCGCGAGGATCCTCACCGTCATGCAACAGAACAAGGAGGGCTAAGGAGGCTCAATGAGCGAAGTGTGCCAGGTCTGCGGACTGCCCAAAGAGATCTGCGTCTGCGAAGAGATCGCGCGCGAACAGCAGGAGATCAAGATCTCCGCCGTCGCGCGGCGATACGGCAAGATGGTCACCATCGTGGAAGGCGTGAACCCCACCGAGATCAACATCGAGAAGCTCACGACCGACTTGAAGAGCTCCTGCGCGTGCGGGGGCACCTTGAAGGAGGGCAAGATCGAGCTCCAGGGGGACCACCGCGAACGGGTGAAGCAGGTTCTCGTGAAGATGGGATTCCATGCGGAGGTCCGCTAGGCCAGGACCTCCCGGCCCCGCCGGGAGGTTGGCACATCGCGAGCTCATCGGGCTCCCCGCCCGCGTCCTCGACGCGACGGACCCCACGTTGGTGGGGCTCGCCGGCCGGGTCGTCGACGAGACGAGGAACACCCTCGTCCTCGAGACGGACCGCGGCGAGCGGCGGATCGCGAAGGCGATCGCCGTCTTCGAGTTCGAGACGGAGGGCGGGCGAGAGACCGTCCGGGGCGACGAGATCGCCCAACGGCCCGAAGATCGCACGAAGGGAACGAGGTGAAACGTATGGTCACGCGCAACATCGGAATCGAAGTCGCCGCCCCGAAGAAGGCATGCACGGACGCAAAGTGCCCCTTCCACGGCAACCTCCCGGTCCGGGGCCAGATCCTCCACGGACGCGTCGTCTCGGCGAAGATGGACAAGGCCGTCGTCGTCGAGCGCGAGCGCCTCCGCTACGTCCCGAAGTTCGAGCGGTACGAGAAGCGCACGACGCGCGTCTCGGCCCACAGCCCGCCCTGCATCGGCGCCCGGCTCGGGGACGACGTCACGATCATGGAATGCCGCCCGCTCTCGAAGACGATCCACTTCTGTGTGATCGAGGCGCGGAAGGGCCGGCTCATCATCACGGGCGAAGACTACACCGTGGAGACGGCCGGAGCGGCCTCGACCCCGGAGCCCGAGCCGTCCCCCGAGGGAAAGAAGCCCGCGGCGAAGCGGGCCTCGGGGCCGAAGAATGGAGGGAAGTCGGAATGAAGGGACTCGCGGGACGCCAGACCCGGGGTCTTCCCGTCGGGGGTCGCCTCGACTGCGCCGACAACACGGGCGCGAAGATCATCATGGTCCTTTCCGTTCTCGGCTACCACGGCGTCCACCGCCGCGTCGCGGCCGCCGGCGTCGGCGACGCGATCATGGCGAGCGTCAAGGCCGGGACCCCGGAGATGCGCCGGCAGGTCGTCCGCGCCGTCATCGTCCGCCAGCGCCGGCCGTTCCGCCGCGCGGACGGCACGATGGTGCAGTTCGAGGACAACGCCGCCGTCATCGTCCAGGACAACGGGGACCCCAAGGGGTCCGAGATCAAGGGCCCGGTCGCGCGCGAAGCGGCCGACCGCTGGCCCGGAATCAGCAACATGGCTTCGACGGTGGTGTGACATGGTCGAACCCGGAAAGGCCCGAAAGACGCTGTATCAGTCGCCCCAGCACATCCGCAACCGGCAGGTCTCCGCCCACCTTGCGGACGCGCTCATGACGAAGTACAAGCGCCGCAGCGTCGTCCTCCGAAAAGGGGACACCGTGAAGGTGATGCGCGGCGAGTTCCGCGGCCACTCGGGAAAGGTCCTCGCGGTCGACGTGAAGAACATGCGCGTCCACGTCGAAGGCGTCACCGTGAAGAAATCGAAGGGGCAGGAGAAGCCGCGCCCGATCTCGTCGACGAACCTTCTCGTCACGAAGCTCGAGCTCGCGGACCGTCTCCGCCGCCAGCTCCTCGGCGCCAGCGAGGCCGAAGCGGCCGAGGCCGCCGAGGCCCCCGCGGCCGCGCCCGGGGCGGCCTCCAAGGAGGAAGAGGAATGAGCAAGCACATGAAGCGCCTCGCGGCGCCCCGCTCGTGGAAGATCGCGAAGAAGACCCACTACTGGGTCCCGAAGACCCGTCCCGGTCCCCACAGCGCGGAAGGCTCCGTGCCCCTCCTCACGATCGTCCGCGACTACCTGAAGCTCTGCGACTCCGCGCGCGAGGCGACCCGCATCCTCGGCTCCCGCGTGGTCCACGTCGACGGCGCGCCCGTCACGGATTCGAAGCGCGGCGTAGGCTTCATGGACGTCGTCTCGATCCGGGAGACGAAGCAGCACTACCGGGTCCTCCTCGACCGGAACGGCCGGCTCGTCCTCCAGGAGATCTCCGAGGCGGAGGCCGCCTGGAAGCTCTGCCGCATCGAGAACAAGACGACGCAGGCGGGCGGCCGCACGCAGCTGAACCTCCACGACGGGCGCTGCCTCGTCGTGAAGGAGACGACGTACAAGACCGGGCAGGTCCTCAAACTCAAGGTCCCCGAGCAGAAGGTCCTCAAGACCTTCGACCTGAACGACGGCGCCCCCGTGTTCCTCACGGGCGGCGCGCACGTGGGCGAGCTTGCGACGTACCGCCGGCTCGAAGAGAAGAAGAGCCCGAAGCCGAACCTCGTCCACCTCGCATCCGGCGAGACCGAGTTCGCGACGATCCGCCCCTACGCGTTCCTCGTGGGCGAGACGAAGCCGGAGATCCCGCTTCCTGAAGTGGTGGTGCAGTAATGGCGAAGCACGTCGAGCTCGAGGCGATCGAACTGCCCGAGTTCACCTACGAGAACCCGATGCGCGAGCCCATCATCGAGAAGGTCATCGTGAACATCGGCGTCGGCGAGGCCGGCGACAAGCTCATGAAGGCCGAGAAGGTCCTCGGGATGATCACGGGCGCAAAACCCGCCCGGACGCAGGCGAAGGTCGCCGTCCGGGACTGGGCCGTACGGAAGGGCATGCCGATCGGCTGCCGCGTGACGCTCCGGGACGAGGCCGCCGCCGCGTTTCTCAAGCGCGCGTTCTGGATCCGGAACAACCAGGTCCCGGAGTACTCGTTCGACGAGACCGGGAACCTGAACTTCGGCATCGCGGATTACACGGACTTCCAAGGGATGAAGTACGACCCGGAGATCGGAATCTTCGGGATGAACGTGACCGTGGTCCTCGGACGCCGCGGCGCGCGCCGCCTCCGGAACCGCCGGATCCGCGCGCACCGCATCCCCGGGACGCACCGGCTCTCCCGCGAGGAAGGCATGGCGTTCCTCGCAAAGACGTTCGAGCTCAAGGTGATCTGATGTCCGACCGTCACACGTCCCACGAACTCTTCGGCCGCGGGGCGAACTTCTGCCGCCGCTGCGGGCGGAACAACGGGCTCGTCCGAAAGTACGGGCTCTACCTCTGCCGGCAGTGCTTCCGCGAGACCGCCCCCGAGCTCGGGTTCAAGAAATATTCCTGAGGTGACACGATGCTGAACGACCCCCTCGCCGACGCATTGACGCTCCTCAAGAACGCCGAGCGCACGGGCCGCCGCGAATGCGCGATCCGGCCCGCGGGCAAGCTCATCGGCCGCGTGCTCCGCGTGATGCAGGACCAAGGCTACGTCGGACCCTTCGAGTACGTGGACGACGGCCGCGGCGGAGAATTCCGCGTGAAGCTCCTGGGCCACATCAACAACTGCGGCGTGATCAAGCCCCGCTACTCGATCAAGCGGGCCGAGTTCAAGAAGTGGGAATCCCGGTACCTTCCCGCGCAGGACTTCGGCCTCCTCATCCTGTCGACCACCCAGGGCGTGATGCCCCACCCCGCCGCAAAGGAGCTCGGCACCGGCGGAAAGCTCCTGGCCTACGTGTACTGAGGTGACGCCATGATCCCGCTCGCTGAAGACCAGATCACGATCCCGCAGGGCGTCACGGTGACGCTCGCCGGCCCCACCCTCAAGGTGAAGGGCCCCAAGGGCGAGCTCTCCCGGGACTTCGACCATCCGCGGATCCAGCTCACGAAGGACGCACAGACGATCGTCATCCGCTGCGAAGGCCCCCGGCGCCCCGAGAAGGCGTTGGTCGGGACGTGGGGCAGCCACGTCCGGAACATGCTGAAGGGCGTAGAGGAGCCGTTCCAGTACACGATGAAGGTCGTGTTCAGCCACTTCCCGATCAAGGCGAAGGTGGCCGGACAGACGTTCGTGATCGAGAATTTCCTCGGGGAACGTTCCGCGCGCAAGACCTCGATCCTTCCCGGTGTCAAGGTCGAGGTGAAGGGCGACCAGGTCGTCGTCGTCTCGCCGGACGTCGAGAAGGCCGGCCAGACCGCCGCGAACATCGAGCAGGCCTGCAAGATCAAGGGCTACGACCCGCGGGTCTTCCAGGACGGCATCTACATCACGGAGAAGCCGAGGTGATCCCATGACGAAGCAGCAGTTCATCGAAGCAATCGGGGGCCTTCCGGGCGTCGGCGCCAAGAAGGCGGAAGCCCTCTACGAGGCCGGCTTCCACACCGTGGACGCGCTCCGTGCCGCGACCAAAGAACAGCTCCTCGAAGTGAAGGGCGTGGGCCCCAAGGTCGCGGACGCGATCATCGAGGGCCTGAAGGAGCTCGGGAGCCCGAAGGCGAAACCCGAGATCGAGGTCGTCGAGCGCGCCGAGGCCGAGAAGCCCGAGGCCGCGAAGGCGGCCGCTCCCCGCGTCCACAAGGCGAGGCTGAAGCCGAGCCTCGATGCAGCGACCCAAGCGCTCCTCCTCAAGCGCCAGCTCATCAAGGCCCGGCAGCCCCGGTTCATCCGCCAGTCGTTCTTCCGCTACAAGAAGCTCAAGGAACGCTGGCACAAGCCGCGCGGCCTCCACTCGAAGCTCCGGGAGCACCTGAACTACCGCATGAAGCCGGTGAAGGTCGGCTACCGCGTGCCCGAGGCGGTCCGCGGCGTCCACCCGTCCGGCTTCCGCGAGGTCCTCGTGCACCGCCCGCAGGACCTTTCGAAGATCGACCCGAAGCTCGAAGCGGCGCGGATCGCCCACGGCGTCGGCGCCCGGAAGCGGAGCGCCGTGCTCTCCGAGGCCGCGAAGATGGGCATCCGCGTCCTGAACCCGGGAGGTGCCTGAACATGACCGACCTTCGAAACCAGGTCCGCATGGCCTCCGAGGTCATGGACTGCGGCGTAAGCCGCGTCTACATCGACCCCTTGCACACGGAAGAGGTCGCCGAGGCCGTGACGCGCGCGGACATCCGCGCGCTCGTGCGGAAAGGCTACATCGTGAAGCTCCAGTCGACCGGGATCTCCCGCTTCCGGGCCCGCAAGATCGCGAAGCAGAAGGCGAAGGGACGCCGCCGCGGGCCGGGCTCGCGGAAGGGCGCCTTTGGCGCGCGCGACCCGCGGAAGGCCCGCTGGATCCGCACGATCCGGCCGATCCGCGAGGAACTCAAAGCCCTCCGCGACGCGAAAGTCATCGAGCCGAAGCGCTACCGCCACTATCTTCTGCAGGCGAAGGGTGGCGTCTTCA
>JBQTJL010000070.1:0-2002 GCA_052387135.1 Methanobacteriota archaeon
CTGCGGCGCCCCGCCGAGCTCGAGCCCCCGCGCGCCGTCGAGGAGCACCTCGCCGGTCGCCATCGAGCGCGTCCCGAGCTTGTCCTTGAGGCGGGCGACCCGGACCCCGTCGCTTCGGGGCGCACCAGGGCCTGCGCCGTCGCGCGCGTCCAGAAGATAGAGACCGAGGCCTTCGGAACCCGGCGCCGCGTCCGGCGCGCGGGCAAGCACCGCCGCAAGGTGCGCGTTCGCGTTCGAGGCGAAGAACTTCTCGCCATAGACCCCCATGCCGTCGCCCTTGGCGACGGCATACGACGTGATGCCCGAGACGTCGGAGCCGCCGGAGCGCTCCGTCATCCACATCGCGCCTTCGCGCTGGTCTTCGAAGCGCTCCGCAAGGAGGCCGTCGAGGAGTTCGCCGCGAAGGTCCTCCGGCGCAAACCGCGACACGAGCCGCGCGGTGCCGTCCGTGAGACATACGGGACAGAAGAAGCCCTGCTCCGCCTGTGAGAAGAGGTAGCCCATGCCGAACGTGGCGACGCGCGGAAGCGGGCCGCCGGGGCCGCGGTAGGCGAGCCGGACGAGGCCCGATTCATAGCCGCGGCGCGCAAGTTCGAGGTAGGCCTCGCCGAGGACCACGTCGCCGTCCGAGGAGAGCGTGGGGGGTTTCGCGTTCGCCTCGCGAGCCTTCTCGTCGAGGATGCCGCCGGCGTCTCGACCGACCCCCGAAAGGTGCGGTTCGGCCCGGGCGAGGTCTCGGCGGTCCAGCGCCCGCGAAAGGTACGAGCGGAACACCGGGTCGTCCGCGAACGCGTCCCGCCGCCCCATCGTCAGCGGGCCCCCGACGCGGCCGTGCCCGGGCTTGCGTGGATCCACCAGAGGTTGTACGGGCTCCAGAGCCGCGCGCCTCGCCACGGGTTCAGGATCCGGAGGAGGCCCTCATAGACCGCGAGGAGCCGGGGCGAATCGCGGAAGCGGAGCGGGTCCGCGCGGCCCGACGCATGGACGGTCCAGCCGCGCTCCCGGAGCCATCCTTCGATCGCGGTCTGCGTGTAGAGCCTCTTGTGCGTGATGTCGTCCCACAGCACGTAATGGCTGTATAGGCATTCCGGGTTGTTCGTCGCGAGCACGAGCGGGATCCCGCGTCGCTCGCACTCCGCGAAGAAGCGGTCCGCCTCGTCGACGGATTGGTGCTCGAGGACCGTGAGCGAGAACACGAGGTCCGCGTCCGGCGCGCCCCGGAACGGGTTCGGGCCGAGGTCGTCCGCGTCGAAGCAGTCGACCCCGAGCCCCCTCGCCCAGCGGCCGAGCCAACCGGAGCCCGCGCCGTAGTCGATGACCGCCTTCCGGCCCACGAGGAACGGGGCAAGGAAACGGAACTTCGCGCGGCGCTCCGCGTCGAACTCTTCGACGCCGAGCCCCATCTTGGTCCGGTTGTAGTCCGCGTACCGTCGCGCGTCGAAGACACTCCCCGGGAGGGCCACCCACGTCACCACTTGTAGAACCCCTCCCCGCTCTTTTGTCCAAGCTTCCCCGCAGCCACGAGGCTTCGGAGGAGGGCCGGGGGGGCGAACCGGGGCCCGAGCTCCCGTTCGAGGTGCTCGGCGATCGCGAGCCGCACGTCGAGCCCCACGAGGTCCGTGAGGCGAAGCGGGCCCATCGGATGGTTGTACCCGCGCTCCATCGCCTTGTCGATGTCGGCGGCCTCCGCGACGCCCTCTTCGAGCATCCGGATCGCCTCGAGGCCGAGCGCGACCCCGAGGCGGGAGGTGGCGAAGCCCGGCGAGTCGCGTACGACGATGGGTTCCTTCCCCATCGTGCGCGCGACCGAAACCGTCGTTGCGACGACGTCCTCGGCGGTGTCGGTCCCGCGCACCACCTCGACGAGTCTCATCACGGGCGGCGGATTGAAGAAGTGCATGCCGACGACGCGGGGACGCGCCTCCGCGGGGAGGCCCTCCGCGATCGACGCGATGCCGAGGGACGACGTGTTCGTCGCAAGGACCGCGGTCGAGCCGGCGAG
>JBQTJL010000071.1:0-9971 GCA_052387135.1 Methanobacteriota archaeon
GGCGACCCCGCGCCACCGCCGCCCGCGCGAAGCGAGGGCCACCGCCGCGGCCGCGACGCGCCGCCACCGCCGCGTCATCGGGGCGTCTCCGCCCCCCCGTGGAACGTGTCGAACCGGTAGTCCTCCCACGTCCGGCGGCCGAGCACGATCTCGAGCTCGGGCGGCGTGAGGATCGGAAGCGGATACTTTCCGTGGTCGTCCGTGCTGATCCGCGGGCACGCGGTGTTCACGAACGCGTCCAAGTGGCGGAAGTAGAGGAGCGCATCCGGAGAGACGTGGTCCAAGGCGATGATGAAAGCCTCGCGTCCCTCCCTCCGGATCAACTTCACGAGGCCTTGGGCCAAGAACAGCCGTTGCTGTCCGACCTTCGTCGAAAGGATCACGCCGAAGCGCTTCGCGTCCCGGGCCCTCTCGATCGCGGCGTGGCGCTGGCGGAGGATCCGGTCGCGCTGGAGGTCGACTCGGCGCACGTCGCCGGTCTGCGGGTCGGCGACGAGGATCCGCTTCTCCGTGACGAACGCGAGCCCCAATGGGTGGAAGTCGCCCGTCCCGATGTAGAGGAAGGAATCCACGTCGGGCTCGAGCACGGTCGCGGAGGTGTAGTTGCAGCCGAGGATCTGGGCGGGGCCCGCGAGCCTCGTGTCGCCGCGGCCCACCCGCGGGTCTTTGCCGCCCTTCCGCAGGACCTCGAGGGCCTCGTCGAGCTTGTGCATGTGCTGCGCCATCGAGACGACGCCGACGCGCGTCCCCACGATCTCCCGTATCGCCTTCTCCACCACCGGCGCCACCGGAGCCCTGCTATAGACCGGAAGGAAGAGGACCGGCAGCGAGAACTCGGGAAGGGAAGGCATCTCCACGTGGCCGAAGTCGACGAGGAGGTCGACGCCGAGGCGTTCGAGCCCGAGGGCGAGGTCGCAGGCCCCGTAGTGGGCGTCGCCCGAGACCATCACGGGGACGCCGGTCTCGCGCTCGAGCTCGGCCGCGATCTCGGTCGCAAAGTCGCGGAGGCCGTCCGGAAGCTGGATCCCGACCATCTTGGGCTTCCGGGCCTTGATCTCGGCGACGGCGCGTTCCAATCCCAGGTCGTAGGACCGAAAGATGCCGGACTCAAGCGATCTCGACGATTTTTCCATTCCGTACCTCGACCTTGAGCAGCGCCTTGATCGTCACTCCATACTGGTCCCGGAGCCGCTGGGCTCCGCGGCCCTTCTCGAACACGACCACGATGTCGACCAAGTCGACGCCGATCTTCCGGAACGCCTCGATCACGGCGCCGAGCGTGCCGCCGGTCGAGATCACGTCGTCGACGAAGAGGACCCGGTCGCCGGCCGAGAGGCCGTTCACGTAGAGCTCGTTCTTGCGGTACCCCGTGACTTGGTGGAGCGCGACCTCGCCGGGGAGCTGGTAGCTCCGCTTCCGAAGGATCGTCAAGGGCTTCCCCGTCGCGACCGAGAGGAGGACGCCGATCGGGATCCCCATCGCCTCTGCGGTCACGATGCGGTCGAAGCGGGGGTCGGCGACCTTCCGCATCCCCTCGACGACCTCGGAGATCATCTTGGGGTCGATCGACGGGACGCCGTCGGTCAACGGATGCACGAAGTAGTCGTACTCGCCCATCTTCACGATCGGGGTCGTCGCAAGCGACGAGCGGAGCCGGTCAACCACGGATGCCACCTTCGACGCGAAGGAGCGCGGAAAGGTCCGAAAGGAACGCGCGGAGATTCTCGCGGCGCACGTGCGGCATGCAGACGATGCGGAGGCCGCCGACGATCGGGGCCTCGGAAAGGCTCCAGCCGCGCTCCCGGAGCGCCTTCTTCACGCTTCGCGGGTGCTTCACGCGGAACGCGACGACGTTCAGCACGGGATCGACCGGAACGACGAGCCCCATCGCGCGAAGCTCGCCGGAAAGGTACCGCGCGTTCTCCATGCAGTCCGCGACGATGCGTTCGTACCCTTCGCGGCCGAGCGCCGACATCGCGGCGTAGGCGCCCGCGGACGCGGCCCCGGGACGGGTGCCGACGATCGAGGCCTGGGACTCGGTGCTGATGTACGGGGTCGCGACGCCGATCCGCTCGAGGTGCGAGGTCTTCCGGACCCCGAGGAATCCGCAAGGGACCGGCGCCATCCCCATCTTGTGCGGGTCGATCGCGAGCGAGGTGACGCCGGGGAGCGCGAAGTCGAACGGGACCTTTCCCGGGGAACCTGCGGCAAGGAACGGGATCACGAAACCACCGAAGGCCGCATCGACGTGGAGCGCGACTTGGGTCTCGAGCGCGACCCCCGAAAGCTCGGGGATCGGGTCGACGGTGCCGAGCTCGGTCGTCCCCGCGATCCCGACCACGGCGCAGGTCTCGGGCGTGACGCGGCGCCGCACCTCGTCCGGATCCACGACGAAGCCGTCGGTGACCGGGACCGGGACCGCGCGAAGGCCCAACGCCTGGATCGCCTTGTCGAAGCTGAAGTGCGCCGTCTTCGGGAGCACGACCTCGCGGCCGCCGCGGAGCACGCGGGCGAGCCGGAGCGCCGTGAGGTTCGCCTCGGAGCCGCCGGAAAGGAAGAGCCCGTCCGCCTCGGGCGGCGCCGAAAGAAGGTCGAGGATCATGCTCTTTGCGAGCGCCTCGAGGTGCTGCGCGCCGCGGCACCAGTCCGGGTCGCCGAGGTTCGTCTCGAAGAAGGTCTCGAACGCGGCGCGGGCCGCGGGGTGCGGCTCGGTGCACATGCTTCCGAGGATGCGGCCGCTCGCAAACGGGATGTCCGCCGCGCGGGCTTCCTTGACCTCGGCCGCGACGACATCCGGCGGCGTGGGCGAGGCCGGGAAGCCCTTCGGGCGAGGCGGGTGAGCCACGGAGCGGACCAAGAAGGACCCGGTACAAGAAGGTTTGTCGCCCATTTATAGGAGCGCGGTGACCTTCCCGGCCCCGATGCCGGAGCCGGGCCCGTGGACCGTGCGGGAGCGCCAGGTCCAGCGGCGACGGATCCGGTATCTCGAGGCGGGCTCCGGGCCTCCGATCCTCCTGCTCCACGGGTTCGGCGCTTGGGCCGAGTGCGCTTGGGCCCACACGATCCCGGCGCTTTCGCATCGGTACCGGGTCTTGGCGCCGGACCGTCCCGGGTTCGGATACTCGGAGACGCTCACGGCGCAAGACTTCACGACGCCGGACCCGGTCGGCCGCCTCGCGACGTTCGTCCCGGCATTCCTTCGGGCCGTGGGCGAGACCCGCGCGACGCTCGTCGGGAACTCGTTCGGGGGGATGGTCGCGCTCCGGGCGGCGCTCGAAGCGCCCCCCGAGGTCGACGCGCTGGTGCTTGCCGCGCCGACCGGCCTCGGGCGGACCGTGCACTGGCAATTCCGGGCGCTGGGGCTCCGGCCCCTCTCGAAGCTCCTGTGGCGGCCCACGCCGTGGCTCGTCCGAGAGGCCTGGCTCCGGATCGTGCACGACCCCGCGGTCGCGACGAAGGAGCTCGTCGACGAGAGCGTCAAGATCATCGCGCAGCCCGGCGGCTCGGTCCCGTTCGACCACGTCTGGGTGGGCATCGACGTCCTCGGCCAACGGCACCGCTACCTCGACCGCCTGAAGGAGCTGTCCGCTCCGGTCCTCGTCGTCTGGGGCGAAAAGGACCGGATCGTGCCGGCCCGCCACGGCGTCCGCTCCGTCGCGCGGTTTCCGCGGGCGCGGCTCGTCCTCATCCCGGATTGCGGGCATCTTCCGATGCGGGAGAAGCCGGAAGCGTTCAACGCGGCGCTCGGTTCGTTCCTCGACGAGGTGGCGCCGAATTCCAAAGCCTTTTAAGACGAAACAAGAGATGGGGCCTCGTGCGCCGGCCCCTCCTCGCCTTGCTTCTTGCAGGCATGCTCGCTTGCCCGTCCGTCGTCGCGCAAGTGGGCGGGTGCGCCTTCGGCGCCGAAGACATCGCGGTCCAGCCGGCCTCGGCTTCGGTGCCGCCGGGCGAACTGCAACGGTTCACGGTGACCATCGCGAACCCGAACCAAGGGGACGCCACGGCCGAACTCACGACGCAGGTCGCCGGCAACGACTGGAGCGCGACCGTCGACAATCCCAATCCGGACGTTCCGGCGGGCGGGTCGACGGACGTCACGCTCAGCGTGTCCGCCTCGCAAGGCGCGACGCGCACCGCGGACATCACCATCGTCGCGCGGCTCTCGTGCCCTACCGACCCGCTCGGTGTATTGCAGCCTCAACAGTCGGACCAACAGTCGACCAAGGTCACCGCCACGCTCGCTTCGGGCGGCGGCGGCTCCGGCAACGGCAACGGCGGCCCCGGCGTGACGCCGGTCGAAGGCCGGCTCTCCGGCGCGACCGTGGCGCTCCTCGTGTTGGTGCCGCTCCTCGTCGTCGGCGGGATCTTCGTCGCGAAGCGCCGCGGCGGCCTCGTGGTGCGCGTTCCCGAGAAGGAGAAGTGGGTGGCGCCCGGGAAGGGCGTCTCGTTCCCGGTCGAAGTCGAGAACAAGACCGACGCCGAGGACGTCGCGTACGTCGACCTTTCGAACGTGCCCGCGGGCTGGCGCGCGTTCACGGCGATGCCGGAGGTCCACTTGGGGCCGCACGAGTCGAGGAAGCTCACGGTGATGGTGCGGGCGCCTCCGACCGTGCTCGAAGGCGGCGGCGCCGAGATCGCGGTCGAGTTGAGGTCGAAGGCCCGGCCGAAGACGCTCCGCCGGTTCACTCTGTCCGCGCGGGTAAAGTCGGGCGCGGGCGAGGAGAGCGCGATCGAGTCACCGGTCGCTCCGTAAGTCGGCGCTTTTTGAATTCTATCGTCGCGCGCCGTTCTCTACGTCAAAAGGTTCATCCGAGCGGGGCCTCCTCGAAGGAATCGGTGGAAGCGATGCGCAGACCGCCTCGACCCGAGGGCAGAGGGTCGTCGGCGCACGACCCGACCGAGCGCTGGGCCGAAGAGACGCTCACGTATTTCCGTTACTTCAGGGACTGAAGCTTCTCTCGCGCCGCATCGAGCATCAATTGCCTCTCCACGCGCGCGACCGTCTCCCGCACCTTGGGGAGCGCGTCGATGTTCGCGGAGACCGACGTGATCCCCCACCGGATGAGCTTCTCGACGAACGCGGGGTTCGAGCCGGCCTGGCCGCAGATCGAGGTCTCGACGCCGTGCTTCCGGGCGGCGACGATCGTCATCTCGATGAGTTTTGCGATCGCGGGGTGGAACTCGGAATACATCTTCGCGACGTGCTCGTTGTTCCGGTCGACCGCGAGCGTGTACTGCGTAAGGTCGTTCGTCCCGAACGAGACGAAGTCGAGGCCCTCCTTGATCAAGTCCTCGGCGATGAGCGCGGCGGCAGGGATCTCGATCATCACGCCGAACTCGACGTCCTTCTGGGCCACCATGCCCGTCGCCTCCGTAAGCAGGCGGCGGGCCGCGCGGATCTCCTCGGGGGCTTGCACGAGGGGAAGCATGATCCCGACGTTCGTGAGCCCGAGGTCGTGGCATTTCTTGATCGCCTTGAACTCCGCGCGGATGAGCTCCGGCTGGTCGAGCGACCGGCGGATGCCGCGCCAGCCGAGCATCGGGTTCGGCTCGTGCGGCTCGCCCTCGCCGCCTTCCAGGCGGATGAACTCGTCCGTCGGCGCATCGAGCGTGCGCACCCAGACGGGCCGCGGATACATCGGGTCCGCGACCTTCCGGATCGCGTCCGCAAGGTAGTCGACGTACTCCTGCTCCTTGCCTTTCCGGATGAGCGCGAGCGGGTGTTTCCCGAGCCCCAGCACGACGTGCTCGATCCGAAGGAGCCCCACGCCGTCCGGGTCGACCGACATCGCGCGGTCGATCGCCTCGGGCATCGAGATGTTCACCTTGACGCTCGTCGCCGTGATCACCTTCGCGCCGGCGCCGGGGACGGCCGAGCGCGCTTCGCGCGCGGGCGCCTGCGGCTTCGCGAGCGCACCTTCGAAGATCTGGCCCTTCTCGCCGTCGACCGTGACCATCTGCCCGTCCCGGAGCGTCGAGGTCGCCTTCTTCGTCCCGACGACGCAGGGGATCCCGAGTTCTCTCGATACGATCGCGGCATGGCAGTTCGCGACGAGCACGGGGGTCAGCCGCTCCGTGAACACGACGTAGTTGTGGTGGTCTGCGACCTCGATGTTGTACACGTCCTCGGTCTCCGGACCGGAGACCTGGCGGACCCGCTTCATCCGGAGCGGCGAGCGGATCGCGCGCTCGAGGGCCTCACGGAACTGCCGATCGCGCACGTGCGGCAGAAGGCGCTCCACCTTCGCGGAGTCGATGAGGAGGTTCCCGTCGCAGTAGGGGCGGATGCGACCGCCGACGTTCACGTCGTTCTCGCGGCCCGCGAAGAGTTGCCGCGCGGAGAACACCTTGGTGCCGAGCTTCTTCGCGCGGTGGCCGGGAAGGATCCGGCTCGTGCGCGCGAGGATCCGGTCGAGCCCTTCGGCGATCATGATGTGGTCGCACCCGCGGTTCTCGGAGACCGCGGGCTGGATCCCGAGCCGCACGCACGCGAGCACGATGGCCGTCGTGAGGTGTCGGTCTCCGCAATAGACCTGCAGACGCGTCCCGACGCGGCGGTTGTAGGTTCCATCCCCGTCCGTGACGCCGGCGAGGAAGTCCAGGAGTTCGCCTTCCGTCGACCCGAGGATCGTCCGGTGGAGGTCCGCCCACTGCCGCTCGATGTGCTCGGCCGGCGCACGGCGTTGGTCGTACAGGTGGAGCGCCTCGGAGACGACGCGCGCGCCCCGGATCACCGAGTCGCTGCGGACGACGCGTTCGCCGAGCCGGCCTCCGAAGGTCTCCTCGTAGAGCATCCGGACCTTTTCGATGAAGGCGCGTTTTTCCGGCACGTCCTTCTGGACGAACTCGACCGCGCCTCGGCGGCCCGGAAGTCTCCAGTGGCCGTCGGTCGAGAGTGCGCCGAAAAGGTACGGGGGGACCTGCCATGCCGCCGCAGCCGCCGCCGGCACCGAGTCGACCGTGGCGAGCATCTCTTCGCGGGCAAGCAAGGCCTCGAGGCGACGCTCGACGAGCGCAGGCCCCTCGACCGTCATCATCTTGTGGTCGGGCGTGGCGCGGAGCACGTTCTTGTCCGCGCGGCCGCTCTGGGAGACGGCGACGCCGATCACCTCGGCCCGTCTCCGCATCGCGCGGACGACGGGTTTCCACTCGGCGCGGAGAAGCACCGGATCGACCGCGAGCGCATGCACGCCTTCCGGGATGAGGCGTTCCATCTCGTCGAGACGGACGAGCCCGCGGTCCGTGAGGACGCGGACGTCGCCGGGGAAGCAGGTCATCCCCCCCTCGTCGGTGACGATCGCGGCGGCGCGCTTCATCGCCGGGACCATGTCCGGCATCGTCATCGGCGTGACGAGGACGTCGCCGTTCTTCACGCGGTCGAGCTCGTCCGCCGAGGGGAGGAGGACGACCTTTCCGCTCGCGGTGCCGGGGGACGCCCCGAGCCCCGAGAGGATCGACTTTCCTCCGGCCCCCTCTCCTCCTTTCTCCTTTCCAGCGGACTTGATCGTGGTGATCGGCCTTGCTTGCAACAGGAACACCTCTCCGTCTTCGATCGCCCATTCGAGGTCCTGCGGGGTCCCGTAGTGTTTCTCGACGAGCTGGCCCAAGCGCACGAGCTTCCCGATCTCCGCCTCGGAGAGCACCTGCGCCGAGCGTTTCTCCTTCGGGACCTCGATCTCCTGCGTCTTGCCTTCCTTGCTCCGCACGTGCATGATCTTCTTCGTCGAGACGACCTTCTCGAGGACCTTCCCGTCCGGGCCGCATACGTACGTGTCCGGCGACACCGCGCCCGAGACCACGGCTTCGCCAAGCCCCCAGGCGGCCTCGAGGATCAGCTGCTCCGCGCCGGTCGACGGGTGGCGCGTGAACAGCACGCCGGACTTTTCGGCGTCGACCATCCGCTGCACGACGACCGCGATCGCGACCTTTCCGTGGTCGAACGAGTGCTTCACGCGGTAGAAGATCGCCCGAGAGGTGAACAAGGAGGCCCAACATCGGAGCACGCCGTCGACGACGGCCGCGGCGCCTCGGATGTTCAGGTACGTGTCCTGTTGGCCGGCGAACGAGGCTTCCGGAAGGTCCTCGGCGGTGGCGCTGGAGCGGACGGCGACGAACGAGGACTCTTCGCGCTCGCCCTTGGAGAGCGAGGCGTAGGACTTCTCGATCTCGTCCCGGATCGCGGCGGGCATCCCGGCCTTCACGATCGCCTCCCGGATCTCTTTCGCGGCCTCCTTCAGGGCCTTGTCCTCGTCGACGTCGAGGCCGGAAAGGATGCCGCCGATCTTTTCGGCGAGTCCGCTCTGGGCAAGGAACTCGCGGTACGCGGGCGCGGTCACGGCGAACGCGGGCGGCACCGGGAGGCCGATCCCCATGAGCTCGCCGAGGTTCGCGCCCTTCCCACCCACGAGTTCGATGTCCCCCTTGTCCACGTTGTTCGCCCACGCGACGTACGGCATCTTAGGCACCCAGGTCTTTGAGCAAGGTCTGTCGTTTCTCGTTGTAGCTCGCCGTGCTCGTGAGGATCACTTCCTCCGAGGTCTCCCGCGGAAGGTCGAGCGCGGCGGCGACGTGGAAAAGCTGCATGTAATCCGGCGGCGAGCGCGACTGCTCGACCCGCGCGAGGTGGTTCCGGACCGTGTACGCGAGCGTCATGATCCGGCTGAACCGCTGCAGGAACTGGGTCGAGGGCTGGACGTGACCCGACTCGATGCGGGACAGGCTCTCGCGCCGGATCTGGACGAGGCCGGCGAGGCTCTCCTGCGTGAACCCGTACCGGTCCCGGAGGGCCTTCACCTCGCGGCCGGGCTCGGTCGAAAGGAGGAGCCGGCTCGCAAGGTCCGTTATGAACCCCTGGACCTCGTCTGGGAGGTGGTCCATGCCGTGACTCCTAGGTCACGGGTCCCCAAAATGGTTTCGCCGGGCCGCGGGATTATCGTGATGCCAAAATCACGCGACTTCGACAGCCGCCGCTTTTCCGGCCACCAGTTCGGCGCCCTTCACGATCTCCATGTGCGTCGGGGTGGGGAGCTTCATGTTGGCGCGGCGGCAGGCGTCCTTCAAATACGGGAACTTGTCGGGCGTCGAGGAGAGCGTGATGAGGACGGTCCCGGGCCCGACCCGGGCGGCGGTTCCTACGGCCCGGCCGAACGCGCGGCGCATCCCGTCCGAGACACGGTCGGCCCCGGCGCCGGACGCCTGCTTGTTCTCGCGAAGGACGTGGTGCGGGTACACGCGGACCTTCATGTGGTATCCGAGCGCGCCGCAGTGCTTGAGGAGGATACGGTTCGCCGCGACGCGGGCCGACTCGAGCGCCGTGTGCCGGACCTGGCACGGCTCTTCCGCGATGAGGTGGACCGTCACGGGGAACTTCGCGTTCTTGTCCCCGATGTCGAACTGCGTGATGCGGGGAGCCGGCACGCCGCCCATGTATTCGCGGCGGGTGTACGCCATCTGGGTGATCTTGCGGTACATGCGGCCGGGCTTTCGCGACATCGAACGGCCTCCTTGGGCGTACCAGGGAAACGGTCGTTCCTTATAAACCTAACGCGTCCCGGACTTGCGCGAGCCATCCCCGCTCGTAGGCGATGATGATGAGCCAGATCACGACGAGGGGGATCACGACCTTTTTTACGAGGAACCCCACGACCTTGAGGATCACGAGAAGCACGACACCCGCGAGCACGGCCCAGACAAGGAAGTCGACGGCCATCGGGTTCCCTCACGAGAGCATGACGTAATGGAGGAGGATCGCGACCAGCGCGCCGGGGACCCCGCCGATCGCGGAGAGCGCGAGCGGCCACCAGAGGTAGCCGATCCCCACGTCGAAGACGGTGTTCGCGAGCCACAGCACGAACAGGCCTCCGATCGAGTTCGCGGCGAGCTTCCAAAGGAGGCCCATCGTGGCCTAGACCCGCGCGCCGCCGGTTGAAGCTTGTGGTCGAACGGCGCGCAGCTCTTAAGAAAACTATTTA
>JBQTJL010000072.1:0-3238 GCA_052387135.1 Methanobacteriota archaeon
GGGCTTACCCGTGGGAAGCTTCACGAGGTTGCAATCGCCCACGGCGTGGATGCGCGGGTCGCGCGTCTGAAGCGTCGCCGCGTCCGCGGGGACGTAGCCTGCGTCGCCGACGAGGCCCGCGTCGGAGAGCACGGCCGGTGCGCGGTGGGGCGGCACGACCGCGAGAAGGTCGTACGGCTCGGTCGAGCCGTCCGCGAACGTGACGATGCGCCTCGAGCCGTCGACCGCGGCGAGCGTTCGGCCGTTCAGCGCGCGCACGGACCGGTCCGCAAGATAGGATAGGACGGTCTCGCCGCAGGCGCGCCCGGCGACGGGCAGCGGGTGGGGTTCGGGCGAGGCGACGGTGACGTCGGCGGCGACGCCGCGGCGCTCGAGGAACTCTTTTGCAAGCATCGCGGCCTCGTACGGGGCGGGCGGGCATTTGAACGGCATCGAGGCGACCGCCACGAGGACCTTGCCGCCGGAGAATGCGGCGAGGTCCCGATGGAAGGCCGCGACGCCGTCCGCCGAGTACAGGTCGTGCCCGGCTCCGGGAAGCCCGCGGACCGCCTCCGGCGCGGTCCGCGCGCCGAGGGCGACCACCAAGTGGTCGTACGGAAGGTCCCCGTCGCCGGTGCGGACGGTCCGCGCGGCGGGATCGATCGCCCTGACGGGGGTCCGTTCAAAGTTGATCCTCCGCCCGCGCGTCACGTCGGCGATGCGGCGGAGCCCTTCGCCGGGGCGTCGCCGACCGTCGAGGACCCACAGCTTCGCAAGGCCCATGAGGAACGTTTCTCGCTCGTCGACCAGGGTCACCCGGTGGGCGGCACCGAGGCGGCGGTCGAGCTCGGTCGCGACGGTGAGGCCGCCGAAGCCCGCGCCGAGGACCACCACGTCGGCCATGAGGACGGGACCGCGGGCGGCAGGTTAAACGGTTGCGATGCGACGGGTCTCCCGGGCCCTGGGTCCCAAGGCCCACGCGCGCTTCTTTATGGGTCGCGGGGCGGAGGTAAGGACATGGCCGGCCTCCTGCCGCTTCTCATGGTCGGGGCGCTGTTCCTTGCGGCGCTCACGGGGGAAGCGATCGAGAGCGGCCGCTGGCGCCGTATCCTCGGGCTGTTCCGCGCCTAAGCCATGGCTTATCTTGCCTCGGCCGATTGCCGGGGCGTGGGCGTCGACGCCGTCCTTGCCGCCGAACTTTCCCACGGTCCCGTCCCGTTCTCACGGTTCATGGAGATATGCCTCTACGACCCCGAGCACGGGTTCTATTCACGGCCGGGCCGGATCGGGGCGCGGGGCGCGTATTCGACGGCGGCCGCGAACCCCGCCTTCGCGCGGGCCGTCGCGACGGCGGCGGATTCGGTCCATGGGGCGCTCGGCCGGCCGTCCCCGTTCTCGCTCGTCGAGGTGGGCCCCGGAGAGGGCGCCCTCGCCGAAGGCCTCGCACGGTCCATCGCAGCGGAATTTCCATCGCTTGAGTCCGCGCTCGACCTCGTGCTCGTCGAGCGCCAGCCACGGGTCGCGGCCGCGCAGGCGGATCGCCTCGGCGCCTTGCGTGTCCGCGCCCGGTGGGCCCGCGCCGTCGGCGAAGTCCGGGCCCCGGCCGGCGTCGTCGTCGCAAACGAGGTCCTCGACGCGCTCCCTGTGCATCGCGTCCGGACCCGGGACGGGCGTCTCGAGGAGGCCTTCGTCGTCGCCGGACCCCGCGGGCTCTCGCTGGTGTGGGGCGCGCCGACGCCCGGCGTCCGCGAGTTCCTCGAAGCGCACGCGGGCGGGCTTCCGCCGGAAGGACACGAATCCGAGGCCTCGGTCGCGCTCGCCGCCTTCTTCGCGGAGGTCGCGGCGGCCTTCGAGCGGGGTGTGCTCCTCTTCTTCGATTATGGGCACGAGGCGGCGGCGCTGCGGCATCCGGCGCGTCGCGAGGGGGCCCTCATGGGATACCGTGACCACAAGGTGGTCGCGGACCTGCTCGCGGCGCCGGGCGAGACCGACCTTACCGCGCATGTGAACTGGACCGCGGTGCGGAGCGTCGCCTCCGCGGTCGGACTCCGCGAAGTATGCTTCGCGACGCAAGGGCGTTTCCTCGTCGCCCAAGGGCTCCTTCGGGGGGTCGCCCCGCCGGCCACCGCGGCCGAGCTTTCGGCGCACCTTTCGCGAAAGACGCTTGCGGCCTCGCCGGGCCTTGCCGAAGGATTCCAGGCGCTGGTCCTATCAAAAGGGATCGAACCGGAGCCGGTGCGGCGCGCGCTGGGTCTCTAGGACCGGCGCTTCGCAAGTTCCGGGAAATGCTTGGCGACGAGCGCATGCATCTCGTCGTCCGAGATCGCGGTCGTCCGACCTTTGTTGTACTCGTCCAACGTATAGCGGTAGACCGCGTCGACCCGCGGGTCGGTCTTCTCGACGCGGTCCTTTCCGTCGAGGCGGTACGCTTCGTTCACCCAGAACGCGATCCCCGACGCGCCCGACTTGTCCGTGACGCCGATCCCGGGCCGGCGCCCGAGGAGCTTCTCGGTGTCGAAGATGTTGTAGATCCGGAAGTCCTTCGCGGACGCGTCGATGTGGATCCCCGCGCGGGTCGTCGCGAAATCCGTCCCGACGAACGGGTAGTTCGCGGGGATCGAGAGGAGCCGGTTCTTCCGGTAATAGTCGGCGATCTCCGTGATGCACTGGAGCCGGACGTCCTTCGAGGACCCTTGGAGCTCGCACCATTCGACGACCGCGGCCTCGATCGGCGTGTTGCCGGTGCGCTCGCCGGTCGAAAGGAGCGTGCCGTTCACACTCGCGCAGCCGTAGAGCCACGCTGCGACCGAGTTCGAGTGCACATGATGGAAGTCGTTGTGCCCGTGCCACTCGAGCCACTCGGACGGGACGCCGCCTTCCTTCCGGATATTCGCGACCATCTTCGGGACGGACCGCGGAAGGGTCGCCTCGGGGTACGGGACGCCGAAACCCATCGTGTCGCAGAGACGGATCTTCACAGGAAGGCCGTACTCGCGGCTCTTCTCCATGAGCGCCTGCGTGAACGGAAGGACGAACCCGGGGAGGTCGCCGCGCGTCACGTCCTCGAAGTGGCAGCGCGGGATGATGTCGCTCGTCAACGCGGCCTCGACCACGTCGAGGTATCCGTCCATGACCTCCCGGCGCTTCTTCTTGAACTTGAGGAAGATGTGGTAGTCCGAAGCGGAGGTGAGGATCCCGGTCTCGTCGAGCCCGGCCTCTTTGACGAGCTGGAAGTCGTGCTGGTTCGCGCGGATCCAAC